>JBDWQX010000044.1:0-24285 GCA_039986395.1 Cyclobacteriaceae bacterium | reverse complement strand
GATCTTGCAACCACTTCCGCCGCAAATAAAGCAGCTGATGTCGATTTCAGCACTTGGCTCCGTAAAAGGGAAATAGGAAGGCCTTAATCGTATTTCAGTGTCCTTACCGAACATTTCGCGTGAGAAGTAATAAAGGGTATTCTTCAAATCCTTGAAGCTAATGTTCTCCCCAACCACAAGCCCCTCCACCTGGTGAAAAAAGCAGTGAGCGCGAGCTGAAATAGCCTCATTTCTAAAAACTCTACCAGGCATGATGGCGCGAATAGGAGGCTTCTTTTTGTTCATCAATCTAATCTGAACATTAGACGTATGTGTCCGCAATAGAATATCAGGATTCTTCTCCACAAAGTACGTATCCTGCATCTCCCTCGCAGGGTGATTTTCTGGAAAATTCAGTGCTGTAAAATTGTTCCAGTCATTGTCGATCTCTGGGCCATCTTCAACATTAAACCCTTGCCTTTCAAAGATTTCGATGATTCTATTTTTCGTTTGTGAGATTGGATGCAACGAACCTTCCGAATTGTGGACTGGGGGCAACGTAACGTCAATTTCTAATACAGAACTCGATGATCCTGAAGAGAGACCGTCTGACAGGTCTCGAAGCTTTTGTTGTGCCTGATTCTTAAGCTGGTTCAGTGCTGGCCCTAACTCGCGCTTCTGATCTCCTGGCACAAGTTTGAAATCCTCAAACAGTTCAGTTATAATTCCCTTCTTCCCAATAAATCTGAGTCTGAAGCTTTCCACTTCATCCTGGGTACTTGCAACAAATGAAGTAATCTCTTTGGAAACCTTGTCAACACGATCAAGCATAGATTGGCATTTAAGCAGGCAAAAATAGTAAGAACCTACCCTGCCATTTCGGAAAATATTATTCTATTTTTCTTCGGAAGAGTATTTGCCCTGAAACCCATGAATTATTCATAAGGTTGATTCCTTTCTGGGGGAGATTAGGGGGCTGTTTTTCCAATCATACCAAATTTTACTGAAACACCCCTGTGATCCCCTCAAGGGGATAAAAGTGCTATCCCAGACTGGAAAAGAAATCCATATTAGGCTGATTTGCTCAGTTTCACTTCGGAAGAAATAAGTTTCGCAGTTCGTGCAGCCTCCTTTTTTGCAACCTTTAGGTCAAGGACGATCCCGATAGTAACTGCCGTTGAAAATATCGAAAGAATCAAAACGGTATCGCCCAGGTGCTGAAAAAAAACGGACACCGAAAGTATTATAGCATTATAGCCAATGAGTAAGATTGTGCTCTGGCCATGGTTCATACCTAGTTTGAGCAGTACATGATGTATGTGATTCCTATCGGGTGAAAGAGGCGACTTACCCTGATAAAATCGAATAAAGAAGACTCTCAACGTATCATACACAGGTAGGATAAGGAGTGCAATACAAACAGATACTGGCTCTGTGATACCGATCCCAGACATCACTTCAACTGGAACAGAAAGGAATTGGATCATCAAGGTGGAGATCATAAACCCAAGCGTCATAGAACCTGTGTCTCCCATAAAAACTTTGGACGGAAACCAGTTGAAAAGTAGAAATCCAAGCACCGCACCTGCAATGCCCAACGAGATTGTTGCACTCAACAATTCCCCTGCACTGAAGAAAAACCATCCAAAGAACAGTGAAATAAGAAGTGCAATACTACCGGCTAAGCCATCGATTCCATCGATTAGGTTGAATGAGTTAGTCATCACAACAATGACGAAAATTGTAAATATTTCATTTAATCCGTATGGAAAACTCTCTACTCCAAAAAGTCCATTCAATCCATTGATCTTCCAACCTCCGAAGTAAACCACCAAAACAGCAGCAAAAATTTGAATAACCAGCTTGTGCTTGGCAAGAAGGCTAGATAAGTCATCCCTAACTCCTAAGAGAAAGATCAGAAAAGTAGCTCCTAAAAAATACTTCTGTGCTGCAAGGTCCAAGAATGAAGTCGAGAGAAGGAGGGCAAAAATGATCCCAGAGAAAATTGCTATACCTCCAAGTGAAGGAGTGCTTACACTATGAATTTTTCTTTTATCTGGGATATCCAGCAAATCAATAGACCTAAACACCTTGATGATGATTGGCATCAAAATCATAGTTGTTAGAAAGGCGGCGGTTATTGAAAGAAGGATTCCCATTCAGTGCGAGTGATTCAACCTCAAAGTAGGATCTTAAATATTAAAAATCAAAGAATTATTGGTACGATTTCGGTAAACTGGTGGATTAATTAGGTGAAACTATGTATTCCATCAAGCTGCAGATAGTTAAAGCAAAATTGCAAGGAAAGTATCGAAATACGTCATTTTCAGCAAAAAGGATAGGATCATATCAAACTAAAAGGTTATTTACAATTTGGGAATATGATTCCCAAATTGTAAATTTATGATGTGGTTGATAGAAAAATAGAGGCAAAGACAAGAGAACTGGCATCCCAATTCAAAGCCCTGGCTATCTTGGGCCCAAGACAATCTGGAAAAACAACTCTTTCAAAATATGTCTTCAAAGACAAACCCTATGTCTCATTAGAAAATCCTGACACTAGAGCTTTTGCGACGGACGATCCTAGGGGATTTCTAAACCAATTTCCCCAAGGAGCCATACTAGATGAAATTCAGCGTGTCCCCCAAATATTCTCCTATCTGCAACAAATTTTAGATGAGCATTCAGCATCTGGTCAGTTTATCCTAACAGGCTCTAATAACTTCCTGCTTCAGGAGAATATTTCTCAAACACTAGCCGGAAGAATCGCCTTTCTATACCTTCTTCCCTTCTCGATTCAGGAATTGCGTGGAACGAGAATGATGCCAGATAATCTAGATCTTGCAATGCTTAAGGGAGGATATCCACCTATATATGACCGACAAATAAGTCCAGGCAACTGGTATCCAAACTACATCAGAACCTATGTGGAAAGAGACGTCAGACAGATTAAAAATATTTCAAACCTGGCTTTGTTTGATCGCTTTCTAAAACTGTGCGCTGGAAGAGTTGGTCAACTGCTGAATCTAAATAGTTTGGGAATTGAAACAGGCGTTGACCATAAAACAATTTCTTCGTGGATCAGTATTTTGGAAAGCAGCTTTATTATTCACCTGCTCAGACCTCATCATCAAAACTATAACAAACGACTTGTGAAAATGCCTAAACTTTATTTCTATGATACCGGGTTAGCTTGTTCCTTACTTGGACTGCAAAAAAAAGAACACATTACAACACATCCTCTGCGAGGGAGTCTATTTGAGAACTTCATTGTTAGTGAAATAATTAAAAATCACTTAAATGAGAATCAGATAGGCAACATCTATTTCTGGAGGGATCATACTGGTCATGAGGTTGATGTCATTATTGACAATGGAAGATCACTGCAACCCATTGAGATCAAATCGGGTCAAACTGTAAATGATGATTTTTTCAAAGGTTTAAAACAATGGTTCAAGATTTCAGGTCAATCAAAGGGAACAGTTATTTATGGCGGGCAAACTTCATTGACCTATTCAGAAGGCATCAACATCCTCCCATGGGAAGGGGTCACGAGCATTAATGCAGAAGATCAGAATAGGCTAGCTAATGGCTAATGGCCAAATCTAATAAGCATTTTCATTACCTCGAAGAATAGAGAGGATGGTAAGTATGATAATTTTGAAGTCTAGAATCAACGACCAGTTCTTGACATAGAACCGATCAAGTTTGACACGTCCACTCATGTCGCTTAGCTCTATGGTTTCCCCTCTGAATCCCTTTGCCTGAGCCAGACCTGTAATTCCAGGTTTTACTGCATGACGTTGCCAGAAACGGTCTATTTGTGGTTGAAACTCTTCATTCAGCTTAATAGGATGTGGTCGCGGCCCAACAACTGACATATCACCCAAAAACACATTGATAAACTGAGGGAGTTCATCGATAGAAGTTTTCCTTAAGATGTTACCAATCTTAGTAATTCTTGAATCATTCTTTTGGGCCTGCTTAAACTCGGCGCCCTTCTCAAAAGACATCGTTCTAAACTTCCAACACAAAAAGTCTTTATTGTCTTTTCCATGCCGCTTCTGCTTAAAGAAAATAGGCCCTTTCGATTCGAGCTTTAAGAACAATCCAATAATCGGAACCAGCCAAGAAAGAATACTAATTATAACAAGTGAAGAAAACAAAATATCAAATGCTCGCTTTACTATTTTGTTGAGCACATTGTCCAATGGGATTGAGTTAACGTTAATAATCGGAATACTGCCAAACTGCTCAATCGACAGATTGTAACTCACCAACTTACTAAACTGTGAAATCAGGTTGACTTTTATGAGGTTGTTTTCCGCAAAATCAATGATCTCCTTAATGCGCTCCTCCGTAAGATTTGGAATACAACAAAAAATAGTGTCAGTATTATTATCTAGTGCGTACGACTCAAGGTTGGAGATCGCGTCATCTCCGCCTTTCTCATCTAGTACCCCCACCACCTTGTAGCCTAGTTCTGGTGTTTCGCTAAAGTAGCTGAGTAGACTGTCAGAAAGATCCCCTTTCCCGATGACAACCACATTTCTGTGGTTGAATCCTTTAACTCGGTAGTACCTAATTATATAATGCCATATACTACGCCAGAAGAGTATTGCTAGCGTGAAGACAAGGTAGGTGACAAACAAAAACTTTCTTGAATAGTCAACTGGTTGAATGGCGAACCACAGCGCGAAGACTATTGATAGATTTATGACCAGCCCTGTTAGTACCTTATTGAGGTGGTCCAACAGTCTGGAATTCCTATTTATTTCCTGAAGTTTTGACCCAAAGAAGACTAAAGCCCAAATGATATTAAGGAATAGCTGCAGTGTTTGGTAATTCTCCGAAACTAGAAATGAGTTGAATCGATAGAAATAGGCAGTATAAATTCCAAGATTCAAGCATACCAAATCGGCAACTAAGAATAAGACGGGGAAATACTTAGAATATCGGTGATGCGGCATTGCTCGCTTTTTGTAATCAGCTTAAAGTAACCAAATTCTTGTTTTAATTCCACGGAAGATCTCAAAGTCCTAATGAAAAACATCGACAAGGATATTTTCGATTAGCTCACACTTTAGGTTTTCGACTCACAATGGCCTCAATTTCATCTTTAAAACGCTCGAATTCAAACTTTTTTGCCCTCTTTTGGAGTTGCATTGGATCAAACTGATCTTCATGCCGCTCAAAGTCAACCAAGGCTGTATTCAGTGAAGTTACAGATTGTTCATCAAAAAAAACGGCCGTCGCCGTTGAGTTGAATTTAGACCCATCCATCCGTATCATCGTTTCAGTGACGCCGCCTTTTCCAAATGCGATAACCGGAGTCCCTGATGCAATAGCTTCCAATGGGGTAATACCAAAATCTTCCTCTTGTGGGAAAACCAACGCCCTTGCTTGGGCATAATATTCCGCTAAGTCTTCCTTCGACACATTACGCAGAAAAGCTATGTTACTCTTTGCTCTTTTTCTAAAGTCTTCAGCTAAAGATCCAGTACCAATAATTATAAGTTTTCGCTCGCTGACGTTGAACGCATCAATAGCCAAATCAACACGTTTGTACGATTCAAATCGACTTACCACCAAATAAAAATCCTTCTTTTTTCCAGTGAAATTAAAATTGTTTAGTTGGACTGGTGGATAAACGACTTCGGCATTTTTAATGTTATAAATTTTTTCCACTCTCCCTCTTACTAATTTCGAATTGACAATCGTCACATTAGGGCGCTGCGCATGTAGGTAGTCTAGTTTTCTAATAATAGACAAGACCAAGTCAAACCCATACTTCATTAATCCTCTTTTTTGCACATATGAAGAGTAGGTTTCAGGATACCATGCTACCCTGAACGGATTATGACAATAATTTATTACCGTTGTCTCCTTACTGAATCTAATATACTTTGAAGCAAAAGTCGAACTAAGAATCACCTTTTCGTACTTGGCGAGTTTGATAAGTCTCATGGAAAAATACCCAAACGGGAAAAAAAAGTTCTTCATTGAAGACTCGGAACTTACAAACTTATCGAAGATAGAGGTTCTAATGTCTGCTGATTTGAATTCAGGATAAGTTAGCTCCGGCCGATAACACAGAGTGTATATTGGAGCATCTGGATAAATGTGATGTAAAGCAAGTACTACTTGCTCCGCTCCACCTCTTCTCATTAGATCGTCATGAACGATTGCCACATTCATTTCATGCATGTTTCCACGCTATTTAAAATTAAATTAGCAGACGCTTCCCAAGTAAACTCATTGGCCCTATTCTTACTATTCAAAATCATTTTAGTCTTCGCCAAATCTGACATTTCAAAAAAATGCTGAATCCCCTCAATTAAAGATTTCACAGAGGCCGGATCAAAAAATTGTGCACTTCCTTCATAGATTTCCTTGTGAGCAGGAATATTTGATAACAAAACAGGGCATCCTTGACTCATCGCTTCCAGTGGTGGGATTCCAAAACCTTCGTACAATGAAGGGTACACAAAGAGTTCAGACGTTCTATAGTAATAACTTAAAAGGTAATCATCCACATAGCCCATATAAGACACGTTGGTTCCTTCCTCTCCGGCTTCACTTTTCCCAAACACCTCGCTTTTCCCTCCGATGATTACCAACTCATACTTTGTTTCGAAACTCCTAAAAGCCTTCAGAAGAACTTGCAAGTTTTTTCTAGGATTTATTGACCCTACTGTTAAAATCCTTCCCTTTACTTTATCTTCTTGCTCACCGTTAATTTTCAAATTAACAGCATTATAAATGACAGCAATTTTCTTCATAGGAATCCCCAACTTAGTGCTAAGTTCACTTTTTGAGAAATTGCTCACAGTGAAAATTCGCAAAGATCTATAAGCAATTCTCGGAATCAAGAAATTATACCAGCGTCTAAAATTAGGATTAAACCATCGCTTGTCCTCCATAAATGCTAAGTCATGAATTGTCACAAATGACTTTTTCCAGAAAATCGGGCCAGTATTAGCTAGATTAAGAAGAAAATCCAATTTTCTGACTCTGAGGAATATTGGTAGCTCGATTTGCTCCCAGAGATGCCCCTTAAGAAATCCGATTTTTTCTGGCTGCAAAATCTTTTCCCCATGAACATTGAGAGAGGCATTAGGTGCAACAAAAATAACTTCTGGGCACTTCTTTTTAATCACCTGACATATTTCGAACGCAAACTTCTGAACTCCATTAATCTCTTGGGTAAGGAATCTACAATTAATTACAAGGCCATTAAGCTGCGACAAAAGTTCTTTTTTTTGTTAAAAAAGTTGGGGGCTCGTGCTTATCTTACGGTTTTCACTAGTACCTACTAAAAGGCCGAAAAAAGCCCAAATGAATAACATGCTAAACGTTGGAAACGCAATAAGACTAAGAAATATTGTGATCAAACCCCAATAATATGAGGTTCTAGAAAGTTCCTTTGCTCTCTTTATGAGTGACAACATAAAACCAATCCAGAAGAGGAAAGCAATTAATCCTGCCTCGGAAAGAACCTCCAAATAGACATTATTAGGAATTATCTTAAAATCTCTATATTCAAACTGATTGTTTTCATTGTATTGATCGTAATGAGTCGAAAAACTCGAAATACCTACTCCAAATATGGGATTGCTTGCAAAAATTTTGGAAGCCACTATTGTGAGATTCGTCCTCTCAACTCTTGACTTGTCTGTTCCTGAAGACATTTTTGTTAGGCTTCCAACGAACTTGGAAACGAAATACTTTTCCACGTATACATTGTCAGATAGTGACCAACCCCCGAAACCCACCGCTGCAACGAATACGAAGAGTATTGCCAGCTTGTTTAGAGTGAATTTTGAAAGTAAATACGAGAGATTTTTTAAGACTAAGAACATGATTGCTCCAAAGATTGAGGCTGTTGATACCGTAGTAATGATGGCGGCAGTCAAAAAATAATACATAAGCTTCCGATTCACTTGATGAGCAATTATCGAACTTATTAAAAGGTAAAGTCCCATATAATTTCCCTCTTTAAAGGTACCGTTCCGTATGACTCTAAATATGAAAATACTTTGATATTGAGGCTCGTGGCCTGGAAGCATCGTAGGTGACAAATCAAATAAGCTAAAGGTGAAAATATAGAAAGCATAAAGAGCCGAAACAAAAGCTCCATATAGCCAAAACTTGACATACTGGTCTGGCCCAGATCGGGTCACCGCCTTCACAACCATGACAAATGTCAAAGTAGCCAAAATGATGTAGACAAATTTTAAAAGTGAGTCAAATTTGCTACCAAACCTGCCCGAAACCTCCGACAAAGTGTAGTCGTAAGACCAAAAGAAGTTAACTACTAAAGAAATTAGAATTGCACCGACGAAAACGCCTAAGTATTTGAACTCTCCAATCTTTGGGACTGCTACCCTCCCAATCAGGAAGATCATTGTTAATATGGAGATTAGAAACAACTCCGAAAACTTAAACGGGAATCCAATATTAATAGTAAGCGCCCATGTAAATGGTAAAAAAAGCAGCATTGCCTTTATTAGAAAATCAAAAAGGTTCACTGATTTCCAAGAGTTTTTCATTCCTCTAGGACTTCTCGATAAGACTCTAAATATTTATGAGATATGATTTCTTCCGAAAATTGTGCTGAATCTATCAAAGCCCTCCGTCCTATTTTATCCAAATCAGTTCTGCGATTTATTCTTTTTAGAACTATTGACAAATCTGTTTTTACCTCAATATCAAACACAAATCCATTCACTCCGTCCTTGATAAATTCTTGCGAGCCCCCACTTGAAGACGCTATTGTCACCTTTCCATAAGAAAACGCCTCGATTAATGTCCTCGGAAAAGGTTCATTCCACACTGAAGGAATAATCATCACATCTATATTCTTAAAAATGACTTCAGTAGTTACGAAGCCCTTGTAGCAAATTCTTTCAGACAAATATTTTTCCTTCAAATATTGCAAGTAAAAATCTTCCTTTGGTTTTCCATAAATAAACAGTTTTTGGTTTCCAATCGCCGACTCCAAGAAGCTTTCAATCATCAATTCGACCCCTTTGTGCTTTGAGATCATTCCTGCAAATCCGAAGACCAAATTTTCTCTGCTGTTTATCCCCTTTGCTGAGTTGCGATCATTAGAATTGATGTTATAAATATTTTTCTGAAGCTTAGAATTTGGAAAGTATCCTCTTTCCATATGAAAATCAACAATGAATCTACTCACTCCCACAACGGCACTGACATATTTTGATGCAGCTTTTTTCCGTATTGAAAACAATGAGCAATCCCAACATTGCTGACATATTTTACCGTTTTTAAACATTGAGGATTTTGGACAAAGAAGGTAATAGTCACGGATCGTATGAATGATTCTAATATTTAGTTTACTTACCAGTTTCCATACAGAAACTGAAAACCCCTGTAAATTATTAGTATGAACAATTTCTGGATCAAATTCCTTCAGATAGGTGGTGATTTTTTTTGAAATCAAATTGTTTTCGATATCTAAAATGTGCCAACTAGTTCTCCTTAGTAAAGTCTGGCCTGATGCATTTATAATCCAATACAGATTGGGAATTTTCATATAGTAAACATGGACGCCGTTTACCAATTTCATTCCATCATTATCGCTCGTTGTGACTACAGCTACCTCGTGCCCGAGCTTCACCATTGATTCCGCCAGTGCCTTCACTGATTTTTCAGCTCCTCCAATGATATTTGGATAATAAAGGGAGTTGACAAGCATTATCCTCATACCCTTTTGGCTCTTGCTTTAAACCTAAGGCTATCCGCTATCCGCTTAACTTCCTCGATCATAGTCCAGTAATATCGGTGCCAATATCTATAATTCGAATCAGCAACGCTAAGAGGTTCATAGTTTAAAAGAACTAGGCTAGCCTGAGCGAAATGCTCAAATACTTCGACCTCTCGCTTGCTAAGGTTGGCACGCCAGGCGTTGATTCGGTCTGGCTGCGGTTCATTCTGCACCTCCAAATGTTGCGAATTTGTATAGTCATTAACATTGAGTCGTCCAAGTGAAGATATATTCTCAATCAATCCCAATTCAGAAACTAATTTGGGAAAGCACTCTCTGTCACTTACATAATCTTCATAGGCTACTCTCTTGACAAAAAGTCGTCCGTCTGCTTCCGATATCAGTCCTGGGCATATTCTACTCATCCAAAAAAATGCTGCTCTTTCAGGACTATTGGGCCCCCAAATTACATTTTTTAGTGAATTATATACAGCTCTTCCATCCCGGATTAAATGAATAAACTTGATATCCTTCTTTTGCCTTGTTGCTGCAACATAAAAATTGAAGTTTTCGGGAGTATGATCTACAAATGCTTGGCCTGGTATTTTGTTGTAAGATCGGTAGCTTCTAAGTATGTCCTCAAAACTGTCTTCACCTTCCATGTCATATACCTCTTCAGCAGGCAATCCCCACTGTCGGAACCTGAAGTCATTTTTTAATGATTCCCGTAAAATTGGAATTTCAAGCTTCTTTCCAAATGTGTACGATTTAAACTGTGCCTCTGGCGCACTGAAACATCCTTCAAGGTTACTTAAGTCAAAGCCTAACTTGGTTGTACCGCTTCGCTCGCACCCCCCGACAAATATGTAGTTGAGCGTGTCAATTCCCATTACTTAGAAGATACATGTTCTTTGTTAATTTACGAATATCGGGCTTGATATTCTTCTCGTTTACATCGTTGTACACCAAAACAAATCTTTGAATTTCTTCACTATCCATTTTGTCGAACTTGTTTTCCAAGTACCTAAAATGTCTCCTCTTATAACCTAACAGAACTAGAAACGGACGAAAAAAATCTTTCAGTAGATCAAGAGTTGGTATGGAAAATTTGAAATTTCCGACACTCCCAATCTTAATCTCGGATAGATGTTCGGCAATTTTCAAATAGGAATTATGATCAAAATAGTTCGATACAGAAGCGGATAACACCTTTAAGGTTTCTTGGTCAAAATTCCAATCGGTACTTGTATCCACCTTGAGGTACTCTATCAAATCAGGAGCAGAATCGAATTTCACACTTACCTCGTTCGCAATATGCGTGACATGTTCATTATTAGCATACGGTATGTAAGAAATGGTTCTTTTATTCAATAGTGCTGATTCCAAACCGGTCGTACAGGTTGAATGAACTACAAATTCACTTCCCATTATCCAAGGTATTACTGAACCCTCAAATTTCACATGGACATTTGAATATTTAGATGCAAGGCTTTTCCAAATAAAAGGATCCTCGCTTGGATGTGGCCGTATTATTATGTTTTTATCAGGAATTTCTTGAGCGACGCTTTCTAAGAGTGAATACACCTTAGCAAGTGTCTTACCGAGAAAAGAATATTTCTGTTCGTAAGCCTCCTGATCATCTTTGGTGCTCACTCGGCCCAACGAAGACATCAACCTATTGAATCCATTTTTGCCCAGCGCATGGTTGACGGAAAAGCTTGATGGAAACAGAACGTATTTTCCATACAAATTAGAGTACTCTCGGCTTTTTTTCTCGTAAATTCTTCGAAAGCCTGATCTCAAAATGTCAATCCTTGGATTTCCAGTGACGTGAATTTTATCTTGGAAGTCAGGGTAATTGTTCACGATGAGGTCATGGTCTAGCGTTCCCCATGTGAATAGCTTGTCAACTAGTTCAAGGTTTCTCGTATTGAGCCGTTTGGTTAGATATCTCTTCGTATTATTCTTTGCCATCAGTCCCTCCTCGTCTATCGCAGTAATCTTCCATTTGTTGCGGACAAGGCTTTCGAAGAATATTTGTTTATTGATAGAAATACTTTTATCAAAGTATAACCCTGCCGGAATTCGGTCGATATATTTCACGATCTGATCTTGGGAGCCAAAAATTACATCAAACCCAATATTTACCGATTCCAAGGCAACCATAAGTCTAGAGTAAAATTCCCTTGCCTTCACTTCAACAGGTATTATCAGTAGTCTTTTGGAGGTCATTTTGTGTTTCTGAAAGCAACTAGCTTAATTACATACAGCCTAATCCCTTAGGACAGATTGCAAAAGTAAGCTAAGGTTCACAAAACGACACATTTCCATGACCTCTGATTTATCCCATTTGTAACTGTCAGAGTTCTTCAATCTTTTACGCATCATTTCCATGTATGCGGAAATGTTGGGATTCTGCACAATCTTTCCAAAATCAATCTCATTTGGGTCATAAAGTTCTCTTAAAATTTCAAAGGAAGGTGAGAATTTTTGGTGATCCATAGATTTCCTATATGTCCGTCTCTCCCTGAGATATCTCAGTAGTGGGTTACCAAGTTTTCGTACAAAATATCTGTGGGGCTTGCCGAAAGTTGCTTTAAAATACTTGTGTGAAATTTCTTTTATCTTGAACATCTCCGATAAGCTTAGTTCATAGTGCAAAAAGAAATTCACCAATGGTCCCTGAGTATATGGAATTATTCGTTGGATATTACTCGCAACTTCTATGTTCTGGTAATTCGCTGGTACATTGTGTACCGTTCGGCACCATCGTAGTGTTTTAATAAGATGAATCTTTTCGTGTGAGGACAGGTTTTCAAGATTACTTGATAATCGCCGACTAAAAAGGTTTACCAATGGTTCAAACAATTTTGACTTTTTTGTTTTTTGAAAAATCCCCCTAATATCTTCCTTGTATTCCGGGAATTCCTCGTTATGAAACGGCTCAGCGTGTTCTCTCGATGGCAAGGAGATGCTTAGTAAATAGTCTTTAAACTTCCTCCGGAAGTTGACGTTAGCTACCTTAAAAGGCCAGCACCTCAACCATATCGAAGGTCTTGTTCGCTTTAAGAATATTTTAGAAAATTGGATTCGCTGAGACATTGTCTTAAAAACCTTTAAAGTTCTTATAAAACCAATATCTAACGAACTTGGAGCAAATGTATCTACATGATAAAGTGTATCAATATTTTGCCCAGAGAGTGCGATCACCTCTCTCCCATCATCGGAACCAAGTTTCAATCGAGTTTTTAAATACTGGGGGCCAGCGATTGTCCCCAAACCAGCAAAAGCAAGATTTTGAAGTGCTTCGATATCAACTTGATTTTGAATCTCTCCAATTCCAAATGGATTGTGGTTATACTTGACAATACTTTTTGCTAGTTGCACATTTATATCATTATATCCACCATATGGAAGATGTACGCATGGAATATCAGTTCTTTTTAATGCTGCAAGCAAAACTGCGGAGTCTATCCCTCCAGACTTAAGCACTATAACTTCATCTTCTTTATGGTAGTCTAAAATGAGTTGAAGAGTGCCCTCCAATAGGAATTTGAACTCTTGGTAGTCTTTCTTACTTTTTGGATCGCCTTTCGCATCCATAATAAAAAGGTCTTCTTTTATCCTTCCCTCCTCAAAAGACAATTTGCCGCCGCCTGGTATTCTTGTTATTGACCTAAATATGGACGAAAATGGATTCCTTAGCAAAATTTGATGCGACACAATGGAGGTTAGCATTTCATCTTCATCTAGATCCTCCCTTCGACCAAATCTCTTAAAAATTTGTTTCTCTGAATTGTCGAAGTGGACTTGATTACCCTCCTGGTGAAACAGAATGCCGGGGCTGGAACATGACGCATAGATGTTTATGCTCCTAGCTGATCTAATAATCACGTAACAAGCTCCCACAACGTTCCGCATTTGAGCCTCTACTTCATCTATGGAAATAACGTTTACCAGTTGATTTAGAAGCTGATCCCTATTGTAAATCTTACCATCCTTGACAGCCCCAATCAAATCTCCGAAAATAAGTAGTTCATTCCCATTAGTCATAGGAAATTTCTGAGCATCATCATGAGATATTTCAAGAGAAGATTGAGTAATTGAGAAAATTACGTTTTGCAAGTTTGTTTATTTAAATCATGATGGAATTTCCTGAGAGTAAAGATCCTCAAAATCCGCCAAAGTTAAGACCGTTTGAGAGCCGATTTGAGCCCGTCCTTGTACACTTGGGAAGCAAAATCTACAACTAGTTTTTTGTCAGACCTCGAAATGAGATTAAATTTCCAAATCAAAACAGGGAGCAAGCCTACTACAAGGAGCTTAGCGGGAATCAAAAAAAGCAACTGAAGTGAGTTAAACTGTAGCGAAAAAATGTAAAGCAAAATCGACAACCCCGTGATAGCAACGATTTTCCTGTTTTCAAACGTTTGCCCATAATACTTGTTTGAGTAATAGCCTCGAATAACATTTCTAAAAGTAAAAGCAATTGCCGAAGCGACACCTGCTCCGACTAGACCAAGAAGTTGAATCAGAACAACCAGTAGCAGCGTGTTAACTATAAACACATAAAAACTAGTAACTGAAATCATAAGGGACTTTTTTGCCATTGCCATACCATTCCCAAACATAATTGCAACTCCTTCATTTGCGGTAGTAAACAACAAGAACGGAACAACTTTCCATGATTCATGAAACTCAGGATTAGTTGATACCACCATAATAATTTCTTTTGCGAAAACAGATAGTCCTAATGTACAGAATAGAACCGCTGCAACAACGTATGTTGTCATCCTCCTCATAAATTCAAGCTGTTCTTTCTTGTTAGACTCTTTTTCATAGATTATCGGGACGATTGTCTGCTTAAATGGCGTTGAAATTGCAAAATCGAGAATCGAAGCAATTTTCAGTGCAAGAGCAAGCAGTCCGACCATTGCGAGATCAAAGTAATAATTCAGAAGAACTCTATCCAACGTTTTGCTTAACACTGCAATTACAGCAGCAATTATTAACGGATATCCGAAGTGGAGAATTTGTTTGAGGACTACCCAATTAAATTTGGGGGTCAAGTTTCGTAATGTGAAAGGAAAAATGAAGATGAGTTTTGCGAAAGAAGTAAATAAAACTCCCCAGACCATGGCTTCCAACCCCATCTCAAAATAGACAAGCAATAGCACTTGTAAGATCGCTGAAGAAGTGAAAATTATAAGATTACCTGTAACGTATAACTTAGCTTTTGATTGAATTCGAAGTAGTGAAAACATCAAGGTTCCCAGCGGCTGCGTTAACATAACGAAAGCGAACATGAAAACAATGTTTACATATCGTAAATCTCCCAGGTACTGCTCAGATATCTTTTCTCCAAACAATACGAAGCAGAGACTTAAGGCGATGGATTGAACAAATGTGAAGACCCATCCCGAAAATATCATTTCCCTTTGGACTTCCTGAAGAGTAGGATCATAGAAGTGACGCGTGATCCCATTGCCTATTGGCGCCGCTACCACCTTTTCAGACCAAGAAACCAATATCGTAAGCAGACTCAAAACTCCGTAGTCAACTGGGGTAAGATATTTGGTATAGAGGGGGAGAAAGAGAAAGGGGAGGGATTTTTCAAGAATTCTACCAACGAAGTAAAACTTGCCTAGGGAGACAATTTTCTTGAAATCTTTTCTCATTTTAAGAACTCAAACATTCTCCTTTTACTGAGGAACCACGAAAATACATGAAACGGTACTAAGGATCGCTACTTCTTTATCGAAAAAGAAGTGATTATTTGGCCATATTTATCCCTGTTCTCATCTTCAATATCATGAAGAAAGTATTTGCGATCAACACTCTCGCCAAATAGCTCAACGATCTGAGAAGTCGATTCCAATCGATCAGGAGTGGCAATTAAATACCCTCGTTTCTTTTCAATTTCCTCGTTGCTAAGAGGTGAAAAACTAACACCTATTGAGGCGATTCCACCACTTTTCAAAACCCTGACAATTTCTTTCGCAGCTTTCATCTTGTTGTCACTATACGCAATGACCCAGCCACAAATGACGATGTCAAAACTTTTGTCGCCAAATGGCATATTGTGCATATCACCAATTTCAATCCAAGGCGAATACGACAATAGATCAAGTCCCTTAATATTTTTTCTTCGAAAACCATGGGCGATGAGATTCAGCATTTCACCTTCAGTTCTAGGTCCAATAGATAACACCTTCAGTTTCGAGAAATTATTGCGGACTTTGTCAATTGATCTGAGTGGGTTGATAAGCAAATCCGACTTGGAACTTGCCTGCTCTGTATCAACACCAAAAATGTACTTTGCAGTCGGATGAGGCTTATCCGCATTCCTGACAATTCTACGTTTATTGGAGAAAATTGTAGGCTCATGAACATCCTCAGAGGCGTCAAATGTTCTAATTTTCACTCTCCGAATTTTCAGGAGCCAGATTGCTCTGACAATACTAACAGCATTTCTAATTTTTGTAATTCTCAGTAAATTCCTAATAAGCTTTTTTATCATCCTAGTTCTTCTCTGCAGTTTTTTATCCCTCGTAAGTCAAGGTTAACTCCCCGTTCAGCAGCCAATTTCACAATATAAGGAGAGTCAAAGTTGGAGGCTTTCCAATGATCTATGTAAGCAGGATTATTCACTCTATCTAGAGTATAAGTTTCCGTAGCTTCAGAAGGTCCCGCGTAGGCACAAAAAATCGCCATCCGAGTTGGATGCTCGGGTAGTTTTTCTTCACTTGGTACTTTTTCATCCTTCGAAGGAGGAAGAGCTCGATCTGGAAATTTCTTGAGAAGTACTGCTCCGCCGCTATGATCAGTCCTCAAATTCCAAATTACCACATCGCCAATTTCAGATCGAGCGTTCACAATTCCTCCAAAATTGAGGAGGGTTTTGAAGGAAAGTTGCCCTAAAAGTATTTTCCCCCCTGATTTCAAAAGGTTCACAACAAATCTTGGCGTAAGTATCACCTTTTTGTGGGACCCTACCCTAAATTTTATTCCACCACTGTGGTCTTTATGATCTTGGAAAAAGATTCCCATTCTATATATGGGATAATCACTTTTGCTAGGATCACTAAAATCAGATCTAGAATCTTTGTGAAAGATGCGTTGGTTTGGTTTGCAGTGTAGAGCACTGTCTCCAAAATAGATGACTTCATCGCCGAGAATATCTTTGGCAATAGAAATGAACCGATCATCCATCAGGAAATCAGCCATACCATCAAGTGACATAGCATCACCCCTAGGCGATTTCCTATAGTCATTGATGCTACAATAGTTGGAAGCTAGTTCTTTAACCTTTCGTACTTCTTCCTCTGAGAAGACATTTTTCACAAGTAAGAATCCATCTCTTTGCAATGCTTCTACTTGCTCACGCTCTAAATACCTCATAGATAAAACTCTGTTATATCCTCAAAAATAATCCTAATAAAAGAGAACTTTGTGAATTTGATCAAAACACGCTCTGCTTTTGATCAGTTTGGAACCTTCATCAAAATATTAGGCCCTAATGAGATGATGATAAGAAAACATCAACGCCAGAAGCAATCTTTGAGGCATTTTTTCGGATTTTTTCATCTGGCCAATTCCACCACTCTATCGCTAGAAGTTTCGCGATTTCATCACTATGGAATCTTAGTTTTATCAGCCTAGCAGGAACTCCGCCCACTATTGCGTAGTCTTCTACATCTTTATTAACAAAAGATTTAGAGCCAATGACTGCTCCATTTCCTACAGTCACACCAGACATGATAGTCACCCCTTCGCCAATGTAGACGTCATTTTTTATGAGTACCTTTTCTCGAAGTCTTTTAAGATTAGCAGAGGCATCCTTGCTGGGATCGTTGGTCTCATTAGTGAAATGATAATTAAGCGGATATGTTGAAACTCCTGCTACTGAATGACCTTTGAGACCAATTTGGCAATTATCTCCGATATGACAAAATTTTCCTATTTCCGCATCAACAATAAGGGTGCTTGGTTTTAGATAGGAGAATCTGCCAACAACGCATCCATTAATTGTTCTTTTGTTAGTACTGAAATACTGCTCCTTGTATAGCACTTCTATCTTTGCGATATCAACCCCTAAGAAGACAAGCTGGTCTTGTATTTCCTCGGTGAAAATTGGACAGATGATTATTTTATCATAGGAGATTTCCAACACCTCTTTTGGATTGAGAATTGGGATATTGTTGATTGTCAATCCAGCAAGTCTTGAGTCATTGTCAAGAAAACAAACAACCTCTGCAAGATTGGACCACATTAGAGGTTTAAGCATTTCTAATGCCTTTCTGCCATCCAAATTAGCCCCAAAAAGTATGATTTTTTCTTTTCTTGAATTGTTAAAAGCCATATGATAATATAATCCTTAGGTCAACTTTTTGATAAGTTAGGTAACAGAACGAATTAACATGAATGATTCGGCATATTCTGTGCCTACACTCATACCCCAAAATTGTGCTCTTATTCGCAATGCTTCTGGGGAGCGCGGATGAGGATAAGCTCTTTTTTCGTACTCGTAACATTCCATGCCTACAATCTTTGCTTCCAAATTAGCTTTGGAGATCTCACAAAAGACATTAGGAATAAAGTGTTTAGGATCTGAAGATGCTCTCCACTCTGTTCCTGATGGAGTTTCGAAAGTAACAATCATTCGAACATCTTCGTCAGCCATTGGTCTTGTGGCTGTGATCACTGCTTCAAATGTCCGTTGATGGTCAATATTAACATCGCCTCCGTGATGCGTAAAAATAACTTCAGGTTTGAATTCGCTTTTTTCTTTTTCTACAACCTTGACAATATCGAGTAAATGAACACTATCAAAACGGTTATCAGGAAAATCATATATTCCGACAGACTCGAATCCAATAATTTTCTGAGCGGATTCGATATTCCTACGGTGCAATTCCAATTCAATCTTCCAGTCTCTAGTATTTCTTTTATCTGATCTAGACGTGATTCCTTCGCCAAGAATGACAACTCTCACTTCTGAAGAGTGTTCATGGATTAATTTATGCATAGTAGCACCAACTCCCAAAAGCTCATCGTCAGGATGCGCTACGACTAAGAGTATTCGCTTATTTTTTAGAGATTCTAACATTGGCAATTACAGATTGTTCTCCATTCAAAGATGCTCCTGTAAATTCAAATTTAAAAAATTCATTCTCGATAAATGCATGTGGATACCCCTCTGCATCAAGCATTCGTATATGATCAAACATCTGCCTGACTCCCTTTACATTTCGAAGATTGCTTTGTTCCGGTCTTCTTCTTTCAAACATTGTTACTTTTCCTATTTGAGGTATGGGTTCGGGTTGGACTTGGATAATTTCTCTGATCATTTCTCTAACAATCTCCCCAGCTCTTAAATAAACTTCCTCCGCCGAGCCTAGCAAGGTTAGCCCTCTTTTCAAATAAATATCACCAGCATCAATTTCTTCGTCAACTTTTAGGGCCGAAATCATGGTCTCTTCATAACCTCCAATAATGAGATTTTGTAAAGGGCTGCCTCCTCGTCCAAATGGCAAATCCGTCATGTGAAAAACCACGCATCTAAATTTCTTCCAGATTTCCTCCTTAATTACAAATGACCAGTGGGGAAAAAAAATGTAATCAGGCCTAACTTTTAGCAAAAAGTCGATAGTCAGCTCTTTCTTAGAAGTAATGAAATAGGTCTTATGTTCTGAGTTCAGTTTTTCGAAGAGACTCTGACTGATAGGGTTAGAGTTAGCAATTACAATATTCATTTCAAATTTAGATTAACAATTGCTACTACTATAAAGTTTTCAAAGCTTAAAATAGAAGTTCCCAGCTTAAAGGGGTACCTGCCTCGATGTCGTGCGCGCACTTTTTTCCTATCAGTAGCTTATAGTACTTAGGCTCTAAGCCATACCCTGGTCGTATTACTCGGATATTATCGGCTGTCAGGGGTTCGCCGGCCTTAATATCATTTGAAATATAAATGGATCTTTTAAAATCAAGGCTTTTTTTCTCAGCTTTTTGAACGCCGTAGTGGATATCTCCAAGCGCCAGATAAGCCCGTTCTGCCTCTGATACAAGCATTTTTAGTTCTTCTGGCTCAATACTAAATGCGCTATCCACTCCTCCATCAGCTCTCTTTAGTGTAAAATGTTTCTCAATTACTTCTGCTCCAAGTGCCACAGCGGCTATAGAAACCCCAATACCCATAGTATGGTCAGATAAGCCAACTTTGCCATTAAATAGTTCTTTTAAATGTGGGATAGTTTTGAGATTTGTACTTTCTGGCGATGCTGGATAAGTGCTTGTGCATTTCAATAAGGTCAAATCCTTACAGCCATGCTCTCTAAATATTTCTACCGCCTCACCAATTTGTGAGATTGTAGCAGCTCCCGTCGACATTATCACAGGCTTTCCTGTTTTTGCAACTTTTTCAATGAGTGGATGATCCGTATTTTCAAAAGATGCAATTTTGTACAACGGAACCTCTAGTTCCTCTAAAAAATCAACTGCAGATTCATCAAATGGTGAACTGAACGCCACTATTCCCTTTTCCTTCGCTCTTTCAAAAATGGGTTTATGCCACTCCCAAGGAGTATATGCATCTTTGTACAATTCATAAAGTTCTCGACCATTCCAAAGTGAATTTTTATCTTCAACTCGATAAATACCCTCCATCGTCATTGTATCTGCTGTGTATGTTTGAAGCTTAACTGCATCTGCTCCGCACTCCGCCGCTGAATCAACAATTTCAATTGCTCTCTCAAGAGATTGATTATGATTGCCAGACATTTCGGCGATTATAAATGGTTTTTTCTGCATCATCTAACTGCTACTCAATTCAACGTATTCTTGATATCCCTTATAAATCTTGCTACCAGCCCTTGGTCGCATATAATCATCCAAAGGTACATCTATGGCTCCTTGATATGACCAGTGCATATCCCTAAATCCCAACATGTGTCGAAAATATACTGTACTTGAGAATCTTGGATTTATTTCAAACACATATGGGATCCCTTCTTTTAACCTTAGCTGGACATTTATGCTTCCAACTAAATTCAATTGATTGGCCATTTCAATTAATAGATTATCAATAGAATCATTCTCGACTACTTCCCCGTAAACCGTGTATTCACCTTTGAGCTTTCTCTTTATTATGATTGTGCGAATAATTTCTCGATGCTTAAATGCACAGCAGGTGAATTCTCCAGCTTCTCCATCTATATATTCTTGAACGATAAAATTGGGGTACTTCTGTTTGAGATATTTGAAATCGGTTTCATCGTTTACTACATGTATGGTTTTACTTCCAGATCCAGATCTGCTTTTTAAGATTGACGGGTATCGGATAGTCTCGCAAGAACTAACTATCTCAGTTTTTGGATAGGGAAGTTGATTTGCTTTTAGAAAATTGACCGTTTCCAACTTATCAAATCCAATCTTCATTGCATCTAATGAGGGCATGATGATTCTTGCGTTACCAACAAAATCCATATTATCAATTCCTAGAAGGAATTTCATCTCTGGCTCTGATGAGGGTATCACCAGATCAATACTTAATTCCTTCACAATTTTCTCGAGGTTTGGGATGTAAGCCTCATCAGTGCAGCCTAGTAAAGGAATGACTTTGTCAAAGATGAATTTCGCAGGATGCTCTGAATTCATATCCGTTCCGACCAATAGTTCAACACCAATATCTTTAAATATTTTACCAATGCTTTGACCGATGTCTCCACCGCATCCCGTAATAAGTACTTTCATCTGTTTAATACATTTATTAAATATTCATTCGTTGGGTCAAAACGCTTCACCTGACTAATCAATCTTAAAGGATCGTAGTTTGCAGCCCTCGGTTCGTAAATAACCTGATCATCTTGCAAATTCAATACCCCCCAAAATGCTGTAGAGCCGACAAGTCGAGATTGTCCGACAGAGCCGGGATTGATCACCATCTTATTTCCTATTGTAGTAACCATTTGATAGTGCGTATGTCCCATCAAAACAATATCTGCATCTACATTTTCAAATAATTCTGAATATTCTGAGATCTTGTCTGGATATACGTACAAATCAGAATTCCATGGGCTGCCATGACATAGTAAGATTCTTTTTCCGCATTCCACAATAACCTCTTGATCTTTCAATCCTTTAAAAAACTGAGTCGTCTGGAGTTTCAAATATTTGAAACTTGAACCATATTTAGTAACCACCCGCTGCCTTGCAATATCATCGCCATCTAGATATGCTTCCAGCATCCTTTCATGGTTACCATTGATAAAAATACAGTCCCATTTTTTTAGTTCATCAAGGATTTTTTCAGTCCCATAATAATAACCACAAACATCACCAAGTACGAGAAGCTTTTCAATGTTTTCTGCTCGCAAAACCTCTAAGACCCGGTCAAACGCAAAGTTATTACCATGTAAATCTGAAAGAATGCCGAGCTTCATTAAATCAAAATTTGAGTGAACCTATAATTTCTCTGGCTACTACTTTGGGTTCTCTCAACATATTTTTCTTCTTAAAGTCTCTAAATTTTTGTACGTCGGGGAACTTAGATACTGATGCTCTTTGAATTGCCTCTTGCATACCTGTATCAACTGTCCCAGGATCTATGTTTAAAACATTTACATTTTCCTCACATTGTGCACTTAAATGGGAGAGAAAAGACTTGAGACCCAACTTTCCGATTGAATAAACAGACCAACCAACTATTATCCTACTTGCTGCCCCAGAGGTAATATTTACAATTGTGACCTTTTTATTGGAAGAAATTCGAAGAATCTCATTGATAATCAAAATAGGTGATGTAAGATTAACGCTTATCGCAGATTTAACATCCTCCTGTAACAAGCTTCCCACTAGTGCTATTGGTTCGATCGTTCCAGCATTATTTATAAAAAGCACTTCAGAATAGTCTGTTATCAGGTTTTCCAGAAATGAAAAATCATTTGGCTCAGCAAAATCTATAGGATAATAAATTATACTCGGATGCTCATAGAGCTCAATTTTTTTTCTTGATAGGCATAGAATCTTGAGGTGGTTAATTGCAAGCAACTCGATAAGAAGGTGCATCCCTAAACCTTTGTTTGTCCCAGTTATGATCACTAACTTATTTTTCATCTGTATTCGCCACTTAGCATCCTGAATTCAAAGAGCAATCTAGTGGAAGATTTAGCATCTATAGGATCCGTAAAGCTGAATTTGCTTGTCACCGCAAACTTCCAAGGCGAAATGCTGATAAGCATAGAGTTTTTAGTGAAATTCATACCTCTTTGTTTGAGATAAATAATTATTTTTTTACGGATTTTCATTGGATTTTCATACAAAAAAGATGCTTAAGCGATTTTTCAAATCAAATCCTCTTTTGATCCGTAGCTAGGCTTTTGTGAAAAAGCCATTGATATCTCTCCCCAGTCCCAAATTAGCAAATGCTCTGTAGAGATCATTTGTTTTATCGATAGATATTTTATGAAGATGATTTTCCAAAATCACTCTGGAAAAGTGAACTTTTTTTCCCTTGGTTCTATCTTGTACGTAATTAGTGTCATCGTTAAAGAGTGCAAAATCAATTGGATAACTTGTGATAATATCATGCTCCTTCCAACCTGTGCTTTCCATCAGATTTACCAAGCTCTCTACACTGAAGTAGGAGATGTGATCTGGTACTACTATCCAGTAAGAATCGTCGGTCCTTCCCGTTCTTAACAATTCCTGCTGAATGCTTGAGAAATCGTTTGGGACTTCCACAGCTAGAATTCCATCATCTTCCAGTAATTGCCTACATTGAGTCATTAGATGGATTGGGTCCAGGACATGCTCTAAAACATTAATGAGCCATAGCACTTTGAATTTTGCATTTTGTCTGATCAATTCATCCAGACTGTCACTAATCTTCCCAACCTTAAGATGTGGTAGCACATCAGGATTAATGTTTCTACACCCAAAATTTGAATAATCCAGACCCATCACATCCCAACCGTTCTCCTTAAAATATTGCAATGCAAACCCCTCTCCACTTCCAATATCTAAGAAAGTTTTTCCCTCCTCTTCCATGCTTTTTAGCGATTTATTGATAAGGTGATATTTTTGCTCAATTTTATTTCTGAAGAAGTGTAATTCTTCAGTTGAATAGATCTCAGAGTAGCTACCTTTTTCATCTTGATAATACTTCGTAGTATAGTAATTCTGTAATTCCTCCTCTGAAGGCTTATCTACTACAGTATAGTATCCTAAAGAATGCTGTTGTAATTTCTTATCCATTTCTTAGATCCTCAATTCTTTAAAAGCTGCTAAAATTCTTTGGTGTGAAAGTCCATCAACCTGTTGAAATGTTCCATTGAAATCATAAGCGGTTTGGATATCTTCATGGGTAATCCTATTCTTCTTGAAGTCTCCCTTGACAACTGCTCCATTGGATCGGAAATATTCTGCAACTTCTATTTGATTCTTCGCATAGTACCCAGTAATAAAAGGCTTGTGCAATGCTATGACCTCAAATAGAATTGTACTACTAGGAACAACCGCAAGATCAGTTCTAACAATTAAATTTATCATTTCATCCTCTGAAAGATTTTGGAATACAG
>JBDWQX010000043.1:0-2847 GCA_039986395.1 Cyclobacteriaceae bacterium | reverse complement strand
CGATCGATGGCATCTGCCAGCTCCTTGCCAGTATTATTTTTTAACAGACACCCATCAATTCCGATTTGGATGATTTCCTCAATGAATGATTTCTGTGCATACATGGTAAGGATGATCACCTTGACGTGCTTGTAGAGCGACTTGATTTTTTTGGCGCAGGTAATACCATCCATGACTGGCATGTTGATATCAAGCACCACGATGTGGACTTTTTGTTTCTCGAGGAAATCCAGAACTTCCTGCCCGTTTTCCGCTTCTCCAACAACCTCAAAGTGACTGTTTGCGCTAAGTATAAGTTTCAGTCCATCTATTACAATGTTGTGATCGTCGGCGAGTAAGATTTTGACGTTGCTCATTTGGTCGGGAATTCAATGATAAATGTACTTCCTCTTTCTGGGGTGGAGTCAATCTTCAACTCACCACTTAGTTTCTCTACGCGCTGCTGAATGTTATTTAAGCCCATTCCTCGTTCTACTTTCTTAAGATCAAAACCAATTCCATCGTCTTCATAAATGATGGTAATTTCTCCATTGATCTGAATGTCGAGGTTGATTTTTGAGCAGTGGGAGTGTTTAAGCGAATTGTTCACTAACTCCTGAATCATGCGATATACCTGAAGCCCAAGCTCATTGGAAAGATCCTTCTCCAACTCTATGTTAAATTGAATTTTGATCTTCTTGGATAGCTCGATCGCCTCCATCAACTGTGAAATGGCTGCCTTCAGTCCAAAGTGGTTGAGTAATCCAGAGTCTAAGCTATGGGAGATTTTTCGAACCTCTTCATTGGCTTTATTGGAAGTGTCACTAATTCTTTTGGCTATATCTAGCACTTGCTCAGGTTTCGATTTTGAGGTTAGGGAGTCTGCATACATGTTAAGCGTAACCAGAATACTGCCAAGGTTATCGTGGAGTTCAGAGGCAATACGTTTGCGTTCCTTGTCCTGGCCTTCCAGCAGGGCGTAGGTAGTTTTCATTTCTTGCTGTTGAAGGAGGTCTTTGACCTGTTGACTTGATTCTGCTCTTACTCGTTTTCTGCGCTGGTTTAACAGATAATAGCCACCAGAAGAGATTAAGATAACTAGGCCAATAATGAAGTATAGCTTTGTGAGTTGAGACTGAGTCGTTTCAATCTCTGTTTGTTTCAAGGCATTGTCTCGCTCAATTTCAGCAGTTTTAAATTTGGTTTCGAGTTCGAGGATTTTGTCATTATAATCTGCATTGTACGCCCATTTAAATGCACTTGAATCATACTGCTCAAAATATTCAAAAGCTTCATCTTTTCTATTCAGTTTTAGAAGTGAGTAAGTCATGCCTCTTGTTGCTTTTAACAGGTCTTCACGGAATTGATTTTCAGTCGCTATTGAATGACTAATAAAAAAATTTGCATAGGCAGAATCGAACTCATTGTTCTGGTAAAATGCCATTCCCAGATTGAAATAGTTGGCTGTGACTCCAGAAAAATCCCTGATGCTTTCTCTGCTAAGGATTAGAAATTTGTAAATTTTCTTTTTATCCTCGAGATTATTCAGCAGCATTGCTCGATTACTTTGAATTCCGTAGAGGTTAAAAGTGTCGTTTTGCCGAATGAGGATTGGTTCCGAAAGCTCATAAAAGAAAAAAGCAGAATCAGGTTGATGAACAAATTGATACCCAGCACCGAGACCAAGATAACTTCTTGCAATCAGTGTGGTATCATTTGATGCTATGCCTGCTTTCAAAGCATTTCTAAAGTGAAGAATCCCGATGGAACATTTTTTTGCCTGACAAGAAGAACTTCCCATTCTAAGTAAAAAATACCCTGAATATTCAGGGTATCTTTTATACTTCAAGTTGTACTCTGCTGCTCTTTCGAAGGCCTTATTGAAGAGGCCTTTTTTTTCAAATTTGTGGACCAAGTTAAGTTCTACATCAACGGAATCGGGAAGATTTTTTTGTGCTGAGGAGCAAAAAACGGACCCACAATAAATTGCAATTAGTGTTACTACTTTCATTTAAGGTTTCCAGAATGGCACTTTTGGGGAAATTGATTTTCAATCTGGTCCGTCACTTGGGAAATGAATGGTACCATCATGACCCTTGCTCCCGCCAGTTTTAAAACATTCATCCGGATCCCATTTACTAGCGCCATTCTTGCTGCAGTAAATGACATCAAGGTTTGAGGTGAGTGCCTCAACAGGTATATTTATTATTAGTTGTATTATTTCCTTTCTCTTGAAAATTCCGCCATATCTTCTTTTTTGCAAACTATGATTAGTTTTTACGAAGTTGTCTTCGTCCAGCCTAACCCAATTCTTTCCTCCTACCGAGGAGGGATCATCATCGTATGCAAATGCAATTTTGGCTTCATATCTGTCTACGATTGTATTAGCATTGTCATCGAATTTGTACCAGATCGCTCTTTTCTTTCTCTTCATTAAGAAGGTGATATTGAAAATGGGTAGATCATATTCATCATCTGTATGAGTTGAAACAACCTGTGGAAGATCGCGCTCAAAGTTTTTCTTTTGAGCACTGACCTTTGAAAAGGTTGATGTCGCTAGAATAAAAATGATTAAGACTTGTGGAATGACTTTGTTTCTCATGGGTTTTAAATTTTAAACGGTTTACAATTATCAAAGTCGCTCAAAACCGGACCTAGTGGGACCAATTGAGGACGTTGAGATTTTTTTATTTTTTTGTTGATTCGCTTGTGGAATTCGTCGTAATTTCCTCGAAATCTTCCTTCATCCCACACTCGAAGGAGTGTCTTAGTAAATTCTCCTCCTTTGGAATCTTCATATGCCTTTTTGTGTTCTTCACATGCTGAAATCAACTTGACCGAAGCCTTTATTTCAATAGCCTTTTTTCG
>JBDWQX010000042.1:0-3646 GCA_039986395.1 Cyclobacteriaceae bacterium | reverse complement strand
GGAGTTGTGCACGAAGATCGTACGTCTCTAGAAATCCCAAAAAAGTGGAAGAAGCCTCGAAAAATTTTCGTCAATTCGATGAGCGACCTTTTTCATCCGGCTGTGTCTAAAGCCTTTGTCGCAGAGGTTTGGCAAATCATGGCTGAGACGCCTCGCCATCACTATCAAATCTTGACAAAGAGGCCCGATAGGATGGCAGAGATACTGTTGGAGATCTGCCCCTTTCCCCTGATGAATGTATGGCTTGGAACAAGCGTCGAGGCGCAGCATGTTGTGCATCGCATCGATGAATTGCGCCAAGTGCCGGCGAGCATTCGTTTTGTATCTTTTGAGCCTTTGATCGACAGCGTAGGGCAGGTTGATCTTACAGGTATCGATTGGGCTATCGTTGGTGGAGAAAGTGGCAGGAATGCAAGGCCCATCAAGGAAGAATGGATTGACGACATTCATGATGTCTGCCGACTGCATGGGACCGCTTTCTTCTTCAAACAATGGGGTACTTGGGGCAAAGATAATAAGAAGCGCTCCAAGAAACTAAATGGGCGTGACTATCGAGGTCGTACTTGGGATGAAATGCCTGTCGAAATTCAACTTCAGGTATAGTTTTTGCTTGCGTTTGTGCCAAGAGAGGTCAGATTTATGAAATGTTTTATCTTCGCAGCTGAGATTGATGGCTAGGAAACAAAATTTTAATTGGAAGATTGGTGAGCCCCGCCCTCGGATTGAAGCTCATACGGAACGAAAACTCGAGGTTATTGAACAATACCTTGATGTTTATTTTGACACCGTCACCGCCAATCGCCGCATGGACGTTCTGCGGATAACCATCGTCGATGGTTTTTGTGGCGGTGGCTTGTATCAAAAGGGCAGCGAGACCAGATATGGTAGCCCATTTGCACTACTTAATGCGGTGGAAAAAGCAAAGATCCGTGTAAATGCTGATCGCCACAAGCCACTTGAAATTGCAGCCCAGTACTATTTCAGCGACGCAAACAAGCTGCATATGGCGGCCTTGCGTGACGAACTTTTAAGAAGCGATTTTGCGCGGCAGGTGGATGACAGCATAATCCTTCAAACGGGAGAGTTTGAACATATTCTTCCTAAAGTGATTGCGGACATCAAAGGGCGTCAGCGCCAAGGCCGCAGCTTCTTTGTCCTAGACCAATGGGGATATATGGATGTCCCGGTCAAGTGTCTTCAACAGATCTTCTCTGCGCTAGATAAGCCAGAGGCAATTCTGACATTCTCAATTGATGCCTTGCTCAATTATCTCCGGACAGATGGGAGCGGATTGGAAGGTTTACGGCAATTTGGTGTTACTGAAGACTTTGTAAACACGTGGCAGGCTCTCAAAGATGATGAAAATTTTGGTCGGGCGACGGCACAAAGAACAATCATGGAGAACCTTCGCAGGAATAGTGGTGCTCACTTTTTCACTCCATTCATGATGTACTCAAAAACGGACAAACGCTGGATGCTGTTGGCGCATTTGTCAAAGCATCAGGCGGCTCGAGATAAGATGCTTTCCGTTCATTGGGACCAGCAAAATCACTTCCGGCATATCGGAAAAGGAAGCCTCTTTGAGCTTGGGTTCGATCACCGTCTGGCTGAGAGCAAAGACGCCCTGTTTTCGTTTCGTGAGGAGGATGAAACAAAACTTATGATGGAATTGGAGAATGAGCTGCCGTCAAGGGTCATGGATAACATGATTGATGATGTTCTGATGGTGGAAGACCTTTTATCCCAAATAGGAAACCTCACAGCGGCTCAGAATGACATGATTTTCGGAGTGTTGCAGACGCTTGCTTCGGAAGGTGAGCTGGAAGTTGCTAAGAAAGGAGGTGGAAAGAAAAAGGCGAGTACTATGATTGAGGTGTCAGATACACTCATTCGACCAACTCAACCCACATTTTTCTCGAAGTACTATTAGTGCAGTTTCAGGCAACTGGATCGATAAGTGTCGATGGTTGGGGAGAACACATTTCATAATGGACATTGACGTCGAAGAATATGGCGAGAGAGCCATTTGTGAACACTGCGTCGGTGATAACTATCTCGCAAAACAGATTGAGTTAAATGGCGAGGTTGAGACGTGTTTCTACTGCGAGGAGGATGAGCGTCGAACTTGGCTTTTGTCTGAAGTAGCCGACGCGGTAGAGGCAGCCTTTCAACAGCATTTCAGGCGCACACCAGATCAACCTGATGGACTGCAATCGATGATGCTTGCCGACAAAGAAGGCACGTATGAGTGGGATCGCGATGGAGAGCAGACCGTATACGCGATCATGAATGCGCTGAACTCTTCCGAAGAAATCGCGAGCGACCTACAACAATATCTCGAGAAGAAGCACGAAGACTGGGATGCCGCCGTGTGTGGTCAAGAGTGTGAATTCGCTTCCGAGGCATACTATGAGGAAATTATGCCCAGCGATGGCGCTTGGCATGAGGAGTGGCAGCGTTTCGAACGGAATTTGAAGCGAGAAACGAGGTTCTTTAGTGGTGCTGCACAGGAGTACCTCAAGTCCATTTTTGGCGGTGTTGATACGATGAAGACTGCCAAAGGCCGCCCAGTGGTCATTGAGGCGGGACCAGAACAGGAGATTTTAGGGTTCTACCGGGGGAGAGTGTTTTATTCAGATGATAAGCTTGAAGTTGCGATGAAGAGGCCTGATCTTGAACTTGGTCCTCCTCCCTCGGAATTAGCTCCTGCGGGTCGGATGAACGCTCATGGTGTCTCGGTATTTTATGGTGCAGATAGTGTTTTAGGAGCCATTGCTGAGGTTCGTCCGCCGGTCGCAAGCCGAGTCTTGATTGGACGTTTCGATCTTTTACGGAAGGTCCGGTTGCTGGATTTCCAAGCACTTCGATCTGTCACCGAATCTGGCAGTATTTTTGACCCATATTTTGCTGATCGACTGTCGCGGCAGAGATTTCTTCGCTCTCTAAAGTATAAAATCTCGCGGCCTGTGATGCCGACGGATGAAGCCTTTGATTACCTTGCAACCCAGGCTGTTGTCGATTTTCTGGCGAATGGTCTTGAAACCGAGCTGGACGGTGTCCTTTTCCCATCGGCGCAAACCGGCGACAAGAGTGTCAACGTCGTCATGTTTCATCGGGCAAGTCGGGTGCAGGAGATTGTTCTGCCTGATGGGAGCGAGATTGATGCCACTACCTACATGCACACCAATGAAGGTGCTGAGCCTTGGTTCACTGTAACTGAAAATACTCCTCGAGAAAAAATGACTAAGTCGGCGGAGTGGGACAAGGCAATGCTGACAAAACTACCTAGCTATTTTGCTGAGAATAGGTTCGATGCAGATGAGCGAGCCGACACGCTTACTGTCAATCTGGATTGCCTAGAGGTGCATATCGTATCAGAGATTGGCTACAAAACGGATGATCACAAGGTTTTACGGCATCGCAGAAATAAACCAGATTACGACCAGTTTTGAATACTTTGAAGAAGGCCTTGAAATTGTACAATTGAGTTCAGCTTTGAATGCTACCTTAGAGTCTGACTCGAAATTCCCTTGAACATTTTCAATGAGTTGCGACACGTCTGGTGATCATCTGGACGGAGGCCATGAAGATCCAGGCAGTGGCGCTTTCGAGAGTATTCTCGAAGTCCTTGGCGAGGCGCCGGTTA
>JBDWQX010000041.1:0-9883 GCA_039986395.1 Cyclobacteriaceae bacterium | reverse complement strand
CATACAAGAAAAGAAGACATTCAATCAAGGTGATCTCTTCGTTGACAATCAATTTGATGGTGCTCGAGTAAATGGGCTTTCATTTACGAATGACTCAACGATAAAAATTCTAATAACTCCTGAAAACGAGCCAATCAATCGAAGTCCATGGTATGCCTTCCGAGCTTGGACATCTGAAAATTCTAAGACTGTATCTGTAACCATCGACTACAATAGAATGTACAAACACCGATATTGGCCAAAGATCAGTGATGATCGAAGGACGTGGGCAAGAATTGATGAATCCAGTGTTTCGTTAGCTGATGATACGCTCTCACTTACCTTTTCTTTTGAAGTCAGTCCTGATACAACTTGGATTTCTGCCCAACCATTAGAAACATCACAGGACGTCAAGGCTTGGAGTCAAGAGATTGCGAAAAACAAAACTGCGGCATTTGATGTTATCGGCAAAAGTCGGATGGGTCGCGATCTGTTTCACATCAAACTAGGTACTGGTAAGAAAACCGTGGTCCTGATCAGCCGGCAGCATCCTCCTGAAGTTACTGGCTACTATGCGCTTAAAGCCTTCGTGGGTAAGCTCGCTGATGACTCAAAGTTGAGCAAATCATTTCTAAAGAAGTACACAGTGCACATTTACCCTCTCCTAAATCCAGATGGTGTTGATATGGGACACTGGAGACACAACACTGGTGGAGTTGATCTCAACAGAGATTGGGCCTACTACAAGCAACCAGAGATTAAGCAAATAGCTGATCACATCGTGAGGACTGTAAAAGAGGGTAATTCTGAAGTTGCGGCCGGTCTGGATTTTCACAGTACCTACTACGACGTGTACTATACTACTTCAAGGAATCTAGAAACAAACTATGCCTCGTTTACGGACGACTGGCTAAGCTACATTAGAGATAACATCGAAGGGTATGAAATCAACGATCAACCTTCTGGCCTTGGATCACCTGTATCAAAAGGTTGGTTCATCACACAATTCAACGTTCCTGGAATTACCTTTGAAATTGGTGATGATACGCCACCAGAGTTTATCCAAAAGAAAGGCAAAATTTCTGCTGAGGGGATGATGAAAGTGTTATTGAGGTCGGAGTAGTTTTCTAAAAAAAAAATCAACCAAGCTCTCACGATTCTATATAGGTTTTTCACTGTATACTACATGTAGAGTCTTTGTTTGATTAAGTCGTGTTTTATAAAGAGATATTTATTAAATAATTAAATACCTCTACTAAAATACGATTTCATGAAAAAATTAATCTATAGCTCTATTGTCGCCTCTTTATGTTTATTGTCCTGCGGGACAGATGACAGTGGCGACCAAACAATTCACCAAAAAGTCAGATTTGAATTTAATGCTAGCACGTCCGGCGGTCGAACAGCCAGTGACCCTCAGCCCGAACGAATTCTAATAAGCATTGAAGATGCTGCTGGAGGTGTTGTTCTCACCGATCAGTCAATTCTCCTGACAAGTTTCGGAAGCAGTTTCATAAGTACCTCTATTGAACTACCTGTAGGAGAATACAACCTAACTTCATTTATTGTTATTGATGATCAAGATCAAGTGATTTATGTCACCCCTACCGAGGGTTCCGAAAAAGCATACTTAGTATCTGATCCACTACCGTTACAATTTTCGGTAACCGAAGATGAAGTAACGAATGTGATCCCAGAGATACTTCCAATTTTTGAGGAATCAGATCCTGTTGAGTACGGATACGGATTCACGGTATTCGGATTGTCGGTGGTTGAACTATTCGATCTAAACATGGCTGTCGTCCTAGATACAGATAGTACGCTTGTTTCAGCCGAAGTTCTTGTAACAGGCTACAACTCAGATAATCAAGTAATGCTGGAAACAGTTTTTGAAACAAATGAAACTGAGTCTGTGCCAATTGAATTGCTAGCAGATCTTGAGTATTATACTTTTAGTGTTGAAGGAAATGCCTATCATCCAATAAACTACTTGTATAATACTACAGAGCTTAAGGAAGAACTAGATTTTCCAATTACTATAAGCTCCATTCAGGAAACCGCAATAGTCGAAGTTTCAGAATTGTTTTTAAGCAATAGCCCTAATCCGACAGCAATAGTTATTTATCTGCCGCTTGACGGCTGTTCAGAATCAATTAGAATAGATTTGGCTGGGCGTACCATCAATTCTGTCGCACTGAGTGTGGACGCTAGTTACGGAAATAGTTCTGATACCATTGGTGAATTATCAACTACACTTCCCAATGGATCATATCAAATCGGTTCCATGCAATCTCCTGAAGATATATGTCAGACATACTCAAACGAAGAAGACTTAACCATTGGAAAAGTGATATTGGCAACTTACGCCCAACGCGAGTTGGAATTCTATGCAACATGGGATGAGTCGGCTAGTAAATGGCTTGCCGTGGAACAGATAATTTACAGTACGTTGGATGAAGAGTTGATATTTCATGAAACATACGAACTGAACGACTAAGTTTTTCAGAACTAGCTAAGAGGGGGTGCGATAAAAGAAAGTTGCACCCTTTTTTTATTTCATTCCTCCCATCATATTCGCTAACGCTCTCTTACCACCCGACTTGTTCATCATCTTCATCATCTTACGCATCTGATCGAATTGCTTAATTAGTTGATTCACTTCCTGTATGGAAGTTCCGCTACCCTTCGCAATTCGTTGCTTTCTTGGGCCATTTAGGAGCTCTGGTGTTGATCGCTCTGTTGGTGTCATGGACTTGATGATCGCCTCAATAGGCTTCAAAGAATCATCATCAATATCAATGTCCTTCACAGCTTTTCCAACACCTGGAATCATGCCGATAAGGTCCTTCATACTACCCATTTTTTTCATTTGCTCCATCTGCGAAAGGAAGTCATCAAATCCAAACTGATTCTTTCTGATCTTCTTATTAATCCTTCTCGCATCCTCCTCATCGTACGCCTGCTGAGCTCGCTCAACAAGGCTTATCACATCCCCCATCCCCAGGATTCTATTCGCCATCCGATCTGGATGAAATAGATCAATCGCATCCATTTTTTCACCAGTACCTATGTACTTGATCGGCTTAGAAACTTCCTTCCTAATTGACAATGCAGCTCCACCTCTGGTATCACCATCCAATTTCGTTAGGACAACTCCATCAAAATTTAAGCGCTCGTTAAAGGTTGCAGCAGTATTTACAGCGTCCTGCCCAGTCATTGCATCCACAACAAAAAGCGTCTCCGCAGGTTGGACTTCTTTTTTCAGCGTCTCAATCTCGTTCATCATTTCCTCATCAATAGCCAGACGTCCAGCTGTATCAATGATCAATGTTCTTTTGCCATTCTCCTTCGCGTGCTTGATCGCATTTTTCGCTATTTCAACTGCATTTTTATTCTCCGGCTCAGCATAAACTTCTACTCCAACTTGCTCTCCTAATACTTTTAGTTGATCAATCGCCGCTGGTCTATAAATGTCACAGGCGGACAGTAGCACTGTTCGTCCCTGCTTCTTGAGTAAGCTTGCAAGTTTTGCAGTAAAAGTGGTCTTACCAGAACCCTGAAGGCCAGATATTAAGATAACATTTGGATTACCATCTAGGTTGATAGGAACATTGCTCTCCCCCATTAAGGCTGTAAGCTCCTCTGCTACGATTTTGGTGAGTAGTTGCCCTGGAGAGACAGAAATAAGTACATCACGCCCAAGAGCTTCCTCCTTAATCTTATCTGTTACTTCTTTGGCAACCTTAAAGTTAACGTCAGCATCAATTAGTGCTCTTCTAATTTCCTTGACCGTTGCCGCTACATTGATCTCGGTAATCTGTCCCTGTCCTTTGAGGGTCTTAAATGCCCGTTCGAGTTTTACACTTAAATTATCAAACATGTTTTGTTGTTGAGATACGCCTGCAAATTTAGAAAACTTTGAGCTACGAGAAGCAGTTGTGAACTGCAAGCTGTATGCCATAGGTCTGCCACAGGTGACCGTCTTCTTGAAAATTGGAGCTGCAACTAGCAGCAAATTGAAACCTTTCTTTAGTAAAATGAGTATAACTAGTACCTTGCATTACATAATAGAATAATGAAACAGAAAGCACTTACCTTATTAAGCTTGATACTGCTACTAGGTTTTAGTACTCAAGCACAAAAAGTAGAAGAAAAAGATATCTTAGGAACCTGGAAGTTGGTTATTGAAATAGAAGAGGAAATGGACAAAGAAGCGGATGAGGCCGAGACTCTACTCGAAGAAATAATCATTAAGTCAGTATCTGGGTTGGTATCCGGGGTCATGGAGAATATTGATATCTATTTTGAGTTTCAAAAAAGAGGAACTGTCTTGGTAACTGTAAAGGCTTATGATGAAGTTGAAGAAGATGAAGGCACCTGGTACATTAACAAGCGTGGGTATTTGGTAATTGAGGATATTGATGACGATGATGATAACTTCAGTATTTCTGCTGACGACGATGAATGGAAATTGATTGACGGTCTTCTGGTCAGCGATGAGCACGAAGAGGATCGAAACGTTTATATGACAAAAGTCGATTAATAGTTAGTTTTTAAAAACACTGAAAGCAACCTCGTTAGGTTGCTTTTTTGTTTATTGAGCCCTTCTTCTATCGTCAAAACTTAATTTTCCGCTCCCATTCAAGAGCAAGAAGATTGAGCCGGCAAGCATCATGATTGCAGGAAATGTGCCTTGATAAGAATCACCAATATGAACCAAAAGAATTGCGACAATAAAGTTGGTAATCATAATTAATGCAGCCCATCGAGTTTTCCAGCCAACAATAAACAGAATTCCAGAAATGAACTGAGCGTAAACGGAAAGTATAGCTGAGAGGAGTGGAAAAGGCATCCCTTGCAAAGTCAAGAAGCTCTCAAATTCCAACATTCTTTCCCATGAAAGCACATTATCCTGTGTACCAATAATGAGATGCACTCCTATAACAAGTCTTATTGGAAGTGCTGAATATGACTGGAATTTATGAAATAGCTTTTCTATGGTATCGGTGTTATTCATTCTCTAAAATCGACTCAATATCTGCAGGGGAATAATTTACAGATTTCAACGTTTTTTTGTCCCCTTTTCTGTACACTAAGTATTTTCCATCACGCTCTACATAGTAAGCATCAGTCCCCTTCTTGTCGTGATAAAAACTCACTGTCTCCAAGGCCTCACCTTCAGAATCACAGGCCTTACTCATATTTGAGCGTTGTACTTCATCAAACAGTTCTTTAAACTTCTCCCCCATACCAAATTCTAGAATAGCTCCAGAAAGAACATACTGAATATCACAAAGAGCATCCGCAACTTCTACCAGATCTCCATCCGCTATTGCCTCTTCAAGTTCCTTCAATTCCTCCGCAATCAGAGAGACTCTTAATTTGCATCGATCTGTGGAAGGAATCTGTGGCGTCTCCAATATTGGATGTCTGAAAGTTTTATGAAATTCAGCAACTTGATTTAATGAATCTATTTTATCCATGTTTTTTTTGATATGTGCTTGTTGTGTCCTTAAGTTTTACGGTTAATATTTGGGCGTGCAAATGTTCTATGCGTCAGAATCTTTATCTTTTCTCATAGCCTTGGAGAGAAAAAAAAGGAATCCACCGACCACAATGGTCAGGATTACAGCCATACTAATTATTGTTGATGTTGTCATTGCTGAGCAAATTTTTTGTACAGGTATTTATTTAGAAGTATGCCCATAATGATTACCAAACCCCATTGGGTTACAATAGAGGCGTTACTATAGACATCAAACACATTCCAATTTCCATTCTCATCAAACCATGGATTTGTGCTATAGCCTTGCGACATCCACCAATAGATAAGGACCACGGCCAGTGCAATGTTACCATAGATAGCTACTTTAAAGTAGGTAGATGATAATCTCATATCTGAGCCTACATCGATTGTTTCTTCTTTGAATTTTCCAGGACCATTTACTGCAACTGCAACCAGTATAAACAATCCGCTTAGGATCAGACCAATCCCCCACACCCAGTCCTGGTTTGAAAAGAAATCAAGCGAGAATGCAGAAGGAAATCCAAACACAACAAAGCAAATGATTACAAGCACCAGGGTTAATCTCCTTGGAACGTTAAGATCTGCGACGTTTTTCATGAATAACTCTATCATTGGAAGTAGCGAACTAAACGCAGCAACAAATAATGCCAGAAAGAACATGACAGAGAGGTAGGCCCCACCTGGAACATTCGTAAAGAGCGCTGGAATGATGGTGAATGTTAATGCTTGGTTACCCGATTGAAGATAGGTGATGGCATCTGCATCTGAGGCTGACAGCGCAAACACCGCAGGCAAAATCGCCATGCCAGCCAGCAATGATGCCGTATTGTTTCCAAATGCGCCAATAAAAGTATTGAGTGTTACATCTTCATTGTCTCTTGAAAAAGCTGAAATAGTCATCAGTAAGCCCCAACCAGCCCCAGTCGACCAGGCAGATTGTGAGAGTGCCTCTATCCATATGGTTGGATTAGTAAAGTGATCGAAATCTACAGCGAACATATATTCTAGTCCACGTACACCGCCCTCCATGTTGAGAGATACAATTACGATGATAAAAAGGAGAACAAACAAGCTTGGAATCAGCAATCGATTTGCTTTTTCCAAACCATTTTTAACACCTCGTATCAAAATGAATGCCCCAAGAAAAATGACAACGATGTATACGATTACAGTTACCCAGTTACCGTTCGAAATGCTGTCCCAAAAGACATTAAGGTACTCTGGATTCGCATTCAACATATCTTGAAGCGACGTAGCAGAAAAGATATTATCTACCGAGAAGGTCAGATATTGGAATGCCCAAGCAGTCACAATTGAATAGTAAAATGCAATACCTAATGTACACATTGTGATAAAAAACCCCATCCACGCGTACTTCTTTCCGGCAAATTGTCCAAAAGAGCCAATGACACCGCTCTTGTATTTTTTTCCAATGGCAAATTCTGACAATAGCAATGGAATGGACCAGATAAAGAGAAAGAGAATCCAGAGAAGAATAAAGGAACCGCCGTATTGTCCTGCCAATCGTGGGAACCTCCACAGATTTCCAGCGCCAATAGCCATTCCTAAGGAGGCCAGAACAATCCCCCATCTATTACTAAACTGATCCTTGCTCATAGTTGATGATTAGCATTTGCGAATTCATCAAATATATGGAAAGTTCGGATGTCCCCTTACTCGTCCTTCAAAGTTCTTGCAGGATTTATCATAGCCGTAGATATTGTTCGGTGGCTCACCGTCAACACAGCCACGAGAAGCGTACCAACAAATGCGATCAGGAAGAATTCAAAACCAATGTCGATTCTAAAGGTATAGCTGTCCAGCCATTGATTGAGGATGAGGTAAGCGATAGGAGCTGCCACTGCAAATGCGATCCCAACAAGAATCAAAATCTCTGTGGTGAATTTTTGAATAATAGCTCCTACGGATGCCCCCAGGACCTTTCTAATTCCGACTTCTTTAGTTCTGTTGGCAGCGATGAAGGATATAAGTCCATACAATCCAAGGCAGCCGATCAAGATTGACACAAGGGTGAACGTGTTCATCAACGAGGCAATGTTTTGCTCCTGCTCATAGTTTTCCGCTAACTCTTCGTCAAAAAACTGCCAATCAACTACGTACTCTGGATAGACCTTCTCCCAACTATTTTCAAAGTGGGTAATCGCAGCATTCACATTGGTATTTGCTGCAGTTTTAAATGCAATTTCATAAAAAACTCTTGGGTCATAAATTAGAAAAACGTATCCAAGTTCCTCACTAAGTCCTCTAGAATGAAAGTCGTTCATTACTCCAATTATCTTTTTATCACCGTTCCATCCAGTACCAAAGACCTCTCCGATTGCACCTTCATAGTCATCTCCAAAACCCATAAGCTTAGCGGTTTGCTCGTTTATTATGATGTACGTGCTACTGTCATTTTTAACAAAATTTCTTCCTGCTAAGAGTTCTAATCCATACACGTCCATGTATCTCTCATCTGCACATTTGAAACTTGCATTGTAGGAATCTTCAGATTCCAAGGGAGCATAGTTAAAGTTAGAATGCGAGTTAGAATTTCCGGTAGGTGAGCTTAAAGCAAATGTTACATCAGCGATCGCTGGTTCAGACAACATTTCATTTCTAAACCTCTCTGACTTGGTTTGATCTCTTTCTGGAAGGTAGGTCTTAATGATCGCCTCCTTGTCGAATCCCAAGTCTTTAGTCGTGAAATACTCCATCTGCGCAGAAATGATCACTGTACCAATTATCAAAAATTGAGAAATGGTAAATTGAGTTATAACCAGCGCTTTTCTTAGGTTAAGTCCTCCTGAATGAGTTTTAGCAGTGATTTTATTTTTAAGTGCCAATACTGTATTCATTCTAGATAGAAGGACAGAAGGATAAAACCCTGAAAGGAAACTAACGGAAACGAAAAGGATTAGCAGAAATCCAATGGTCTGCAAATCAGTGAAAAGATCAAGTTGGAGTCTTGAACCTATGACTTCCTCAAGCTGCACAAACATCAATTCTGCAACCGCCAACGACAGTACAATCGCCAGGAATGAGATAACAGTTATTTCGGAGAAAAATTGAAGGACAAGTTGTCTAGTATAGCCCCCAATAGCTTTTCTTATTCCAATCTCCTTTGATCGATTTGCTGCTTGTGCAGTTGCCAGGTTGATGAAATTGATACAAGCAGTTAATACAAGAAAGATCGCTATAAATGTCAGCGCCAAAATCATTTCTGGAGCCGTAGAGTAGGTGTAATTACCGTACTCATTATCAAAGTGAATTTCGGACATAGGCTGAGACAAATATTTACGTCTTTCGGAAGCTCCTTCATCATAGTACTTTTCTACAAAGTCGATCATTTTCGAATCGAAGGAAATAGGATCAAAACCTTTATCCACCAACATGTATGTATTGGTACTTGAGCTTGTGGAGTTCCACTGTGTGCCTTCTCCGTAGTACGGATTGGCCTCACCCTGACTTCCATATTCAAACAAGAGCGTAAATCTAAAATTGGTGGTTTCAACAGGATCAGCTACGACTCCAACCACTTTGAAGTCTCGTAAATTCTTAAAATTGATTGTTTTACCCATGGCTTCTACCTCCGCGCCCGCTCCGTAACCGAACAAACGGCGACTCTCAGACTCTGAGATGACAACCGTGTTGGGTTCCGTCAGTGCTGTCTTCGGATCCCCAGCCTTGAATTCCACGTCAAATATTTGAAAGAACGCATTCTCCACAAAAACCACTCCTTCGTCTAGCAAAAACTTCTTGATGTTATCACCCTCCTTCACGTTCATTTGTTCCCCCCCGATGTAGTAGGTTCGGGCCACTTTCTTTATCTCAGGAAAGTCGGTCTTAATTGCAGGACCAACGGGGTGAGGTGTCCCCATTCCTTTCTCCGTTCCCCCTGGGTTTGTGCTTTCATTTACCACACGATAGATATCCAAATAGTTGCTTTGATGTGTATCAAAGCTTTGCTCGAAAACAATAACCTTGTAAATAACCAGAGAGCATCCTATGCCTAAGGCCAGGCCAATTATGTTGAGAATGCTGTAAGCTTTTTTTCGAGAAAGATTGCGAAGTGCGGTTTTGAAATAATTCTTGAACATGGATCTTTATGGGTTTGGTTAAAACTAGAATGGTCAAAACCATGCCAGTCTACTTAATCGACTGATCCTTAGATGATTACACCCTGCTCCACTTAAAGAAGTGGAGCAGGGTGTACACTAATTTCGTTCGTATTCGGACAGAACTAAGACTCTTTGCTAACCTTATTCACAGATCTGTAGATGAACCAAATGATTAAGAGTAGGATTGCCAATCCAACATTTTCATAGATAAAGGTCAGGTCATGAGCTGTAAAGGTTTCAAATCCAAGAACTATCG
>JBDWQX010000040.1:0-8897 GCA_039986395.1 Cyclobacteriaceae bacterium | reverse complement strand
AAAAGAAATGCAGGCTTACAATCTATCTCTACTCAGCCAGAACAACGTTAAGATTGCGATTGGAGGTGATCACGCTCCTAGCCCATGGGCAGAAGTGCTAGCACTTCAAGAACTTGATATTTTCAACAATCAGGAAATTCTCAAGATGTGGTGTGAAGTCTCGCCACAAACCATTTTCCCTGATCGGAAATTAGGCTTCTTCAAAGCAGGATACGAGGCAAGTTTTATAGGTCTGGGAAAAGATCCTTTACAAAATCTTGAAAGCGTAACTAAAATCACTCGGCTGGTGAAGCAGGGTCACCCAATCGAGAAAACAATATTCACACCGCCAATTACCACTCATGGCCCACACTAGTGATCAAAAAGTAACATCCAGCCAAGACTGGCTGGATGCTAACAACAAAAAACTGATCACATGGGTTAATCTATTACTAACCAAGTACCAGGATTGCCTTTCGTTTTCATTTTGATCGCATAGGGATGCGTTTCTGTTACCCATATTGTCTTTTCCCTGATCCCTTTGGACAATACTTTCCACGTGTCGTAACTCTTCCCATTCGCTTTGATTGTTTCCTTTTTCAGCACCTCGATGTTAGACCAGTACATTTGCGAACCATCATTGAGATCAAATACGGGGATCGAAGCTTTGTACCCTTTCTTCAAGGGCAGTGCGGAGATGAAGTAATTAATAACGGCAGGCTCAAATGCGCCATGCGGATAGGTCTTATCATACGTTCGAGGCGTATACCCAGAATCGTTCTTTGGTATCAAATCGCCAGTAAACTTGCCATCCTGAAAATCGACATCGAGAAGGTATTTACTATCTTCTCCACTTCCCAATGTTCTACCTAGATAGCCAAGAGTTTCAACATCAAAGTACATGATGTCTGGGGCACCATTTTCGTCATTGAAGTAAACATATAATCTATACACTTCTTTCCCTTTTCGTTCCACTTTCTGAAGGTCGTATATCATTTCTCCTCCAATCTTTTTATATCTAACCTTATGAGGCTTTATAATCGAAGCGTTCATAGCATCGGCTCCAGGAATAACCTTTTGGAACGAAGGGTCTGTCGGAGGTTTTTGCGCACTTGTACAGCCAAAAAGGATAAGAAGGAGGATGTTTAAATAGTATTTCATAATCAGCGTTATTATGTTTTAAAATGACCAACTTTTTGAAGGAGCGGGTGTTATTCCCTTTGCTCGGAGATACATCATCGTCTTGCCATGCTCTCTCTGTAAATGACTTGTAACGATCAGGATGGCTTTTAGCCTGGTGATTTTCTTGGGATTACTTGGATGTCCCCAGGACACGATTTCTTCTAGATCGGATTGAGTCAACTTTTCCAATCCGCTTTTGAAGTAGCTAAATGACTTCTCCAGAATCGCAATGACTGCCTCTTTGTCCTGAGGTGGATTCTTTCTATCAGGAATATCAAAATCAGGAGCACCCGCCTTCACCGAAGCTGCAAACCCAATATTGGATGCAGTAGTGTGATTGAGCTGATTTGCAAAATTCCTCAAAGGATCACCTGGAGTAAATGAGTAATACTCCCTTGGCATCAGCTTAGCCGATTCCACTACCATGCTCGCCATTAGGTCCCACGAGGCAACCACATCTTTAGGAGTGATCGACTGTGCAGTGATGAGATTCATCAAAAAGAATGCAGGCAAAAAGAGTAAAAGGTTCAGTTTCTTCATATCAATGTTTTTAGTTTACCTTATTTACTCCACCAGCGATTTCACGTTTACGGATTTAACTGTAGTGGCCTAAATCAATCATAAAGTGGCCCGACTGGAGCACCAGCCGAATTCTAAAATCCGCGTTAGTAATTGAAAAAGCCAGCTCGATTGATGAAGAAGCCTCGTGGACCCTTTTAATAAAAATACTGTCAGATTAGCTGCTACTTTTGATGAGCAAAACAAGATGAGTCTTTTACAGACATACAAAAATGTAAAACCAAGACACTGGCTGATTCTATGGGTGTTCTGGACCTTCATGGCTGCCATGGTTTCAAGCCAGCTATATTTCAATAGCATAAAAAATGGGTTGGACCCGAGTTGGCCTGGTTTGTTTCTCCTGCAAATTCCGATTAGCTACCAATGGATGTTAGTTAGTCCTTTTATACTATTCTTGGTTAATAAATACCCCTTTAGTCTCAAGAATTGGTTTAAATCTATCCTGACCTATCTCGGGTTTGGAACCCTTATTCTGTTTGTGCTAACCAATGTGACTTTGATTTACATGTTTTCCAAGTACGGCTACATTGATCTGGCTAACACGAATTATCAGGAGTACTCACCCTATTTTTTCTCCAGATTCACAAACGACTTTCTTATTTATGTGTTCATCGTAGCTGTCATTGTTTTGATTAGATCGTACTCTCTACGGAAATCAAGTGAATTAAACATGGCTTTGATGCGATTAAAAAACGATCAACTGAAGAATCAACTTACGCAATCGCAGCTACAAGCTCTTAAGCTTCAATTGAACCCTCACTTTCTGTTCAATACACTAAATACCATATCATCCCTCACATTGGTGGGTGAAAAAAACAACTCAATCAGCGTTACCACCAAGCTTGGCGATTTTCTGCGACGGACGCTCGACTATGAAGATTTTCAGTTGGTCAGTTTGAATAAGGAACTCGAATTTTTCGATCTCTACCTGGCTATTGAATCCTCGCGATTCAAGGATTTGAAATTGGAACGAGAAATTGATCAGACCACATTATCGCACAAAGTACCTAACCTCATTTTGCAGCCGCTCATTGAAAATGCAATTAAGTATGGTATCGCAAAGAGCAAAAGAGCCAAACTCATTGAACTTAAAATTCGTGAAAGCAATGGCATGATCGAAATTGACTTATTCAATGAAGGCCCATTTCTCCCTACCTCACCAACATCCAAAGGAACTGGCTTGACAAATGTTGAAAGTCGACTAAAGAAGCTGTATCCGCAACAGTATCTTTTCGAAATGAAAAATGATGGAACCAGAGATGGGGTGCTTTCGACCATCCATATACCGATAAATCCCAATTGATAATGGAAAGCCGGTCGAAGATTCGTGTTCTCATTGCCGATGATGAAAAACCTGCTCGTGAAGCAGTAAAAATTTACCTGGAAAGCAATCGCTCGTTCGAGATTGTCGCTGAGTGTGAGGATGGAGTCAGCACACTCAAAAATATTGAAAAACACTGTCCCGATCTTTTATTACTTGATATTGAGATGCCAGAGTTAAACGGCATGGATCTGCTTAAGGAACTGCCAGTGCCTGCGCCCCATGTTGTATTCATTACTGCATACCATCACTACGCAGTTCGGGCTTTCGAAGAAAATGCCATCGACTATCTTTTAAAGCCCTTCGATCGAGATCGCTTTGAAAAAATGCTGGAAAAAGTGCTGACAGAGATGGACAAGAATAGAGAAGTGCCGTTGCAAGGGCTAAGCAAGATGCTACAGAATTTTCAGGAACTGAAAGATGAAAAATACCTTAGCAAAATACCTGTCAAACGGAAGGGTAAAATCTTGTTTATTCCAGTGGACCATATCATTTGGATTGAAAGTTCAGGCTCTTTTACCAAACTACATCTTGCTGATTCGATTGAGATCTCAAATTCATCCATCAGCCAAATTGAGAAAGATCTTGATCCAACACTGCATATTCGAATTCATAAATCACACATGGTCAACTTGGACAAGATCAAATCCATCGAGTCATATTTTCACGGCGAGTACATCATTACACTTAGTGACGGTACTGATCTAAAATTGAGTAGGAGCTACAAAAACAAGCTCAATCAAATCATGAATCAGTATAAGTCGTAACAAAATTCCCATCCCTCTGGTATTCTCCGTTCTACTTGTTGAATATCCGTTTTTTGTATTTCCTTGAGAAGATGGCTTACTTTAATAATCCTAACCCGACCAACGATGGAGCTATACCGATGGCTGATCTGATGCATTAATTTAGCAAAGTATGGAAATAGTCAGTTCCTTCAAATTTCGTTAAAATCAAAAAATCAATATTTAAAATTCAAAGGCTATCAAGAATATTTTAGTAGTTGGGGGAGGTTTAATGGGCAGTGCCACCGCCTGGCAACTGGCGAACGCAGGCGAAAAAGTACTACTTCTGGAACAGCAAAGTTCGGAATATACCTTTGGTTCCAGTTTTGGCGAAGCCCGCATATGCAGAAGTCTTGGGCCAAAGAATGACATCTGGTCCTATCTCCATCGCAGAGCTCTTACGGAAACTGAGACCCTTATAGCGTTCCTAAATACAAATGATCAGGAGCCTCATGCGATGGAGGATATCTACTCCGATTCGCCGGTAACCTACATACTACACACTGATAAGCGTGAAGTTGTCTCGCGCATGCTCAGGCAGCAACCAGACACGTACGAATGTTCCTATACTCCAGAAGAGGCTATTGAGAAATTTGATGTACTAGTGCCGCCAAATCAAATCGTGATTCAAGAATATAGAAAATACACAGGTACGATCAATCCCAAAGCGCTAATCAAAAAACTTCATACGGGCATCCTACTTAAAGGAGGCGAAGTTCGATACAGGCACGAAGTAAGAAATGTAAAGCGAAAAACTAACAGCTATGTGGTAGAAGTCTTGAATCTAGAGAACGAAACCATCGAGGTGCTTGAGTCAAAAAAAATCGTTTCCGCAGCTGGTCCTTATACAGGAGACTTGCTGAAAAAAGTTGCGCCAGAATTCTCTAGGTTGATAACCCCAAAACGGGTATTCCTAGCTTTTCTAAAAATCAACAAAGAAAAATTTCTCAGCTATTCAGCTGATCAAAAACAAAAAATATTCAACTTTTACCCGTTGATTGACCTGGGGCCAGATCATATTTTCTCGATGATTGAGGAGAAAGATGAAGACCAAAACCCACTTATTAAAATTGGAGGCCACTTTCGTAGAGATGATATTGAATCTCTTGATAAGGTCTGGACAATGGACCTATCAAAAGAGGAAATTGATTTTGGAAAAAAGGGTGTACTTGAATACTTCAAATTCCTCAATATCCCTCTTCATGCCGAGGAATTGACTTTCAAAAAAGGGTACTCGTGTGTTTATTCCCTAACAAAATCCGAGGTTCCTATCGTTTCCAATCTACCACAAGAAGATGGTGTCTTGGATCCTAACGCAGTACTATTGGGCGGCATGTCTGGAGTTGGGGCCAAGGGTTCACTGACCTATGGACTAATTGCAACCGACCTTTTACTTGGTAGAGACGAAGATGATTTTATGTATCAGAAAGTGAGGGAGGCATTGAGACAGCAACCAAGCTAAAATTAGCGGGAGACTGCGGCGATTCTCAAGGCTATGGTATTTAGCACTCACTTTCAGCCAATTTCATGTTAACAATTACCCATCAGCATAGTATACTGGTAGAAGATACTGTGTTAAGTACGTCAGGACATTTAAGGATCTGAGAAGTTAACTGCTTCAATGATCACTCTTTTATTTCTACACAATACACGTTGCTATCATAGCAGCCAAAGATTACTTTGCTATCGACCAGGACGGGCGATGAGAAAACTCCATTGGGTGTCTCGAAGCCAGCAACTTCTTCTCCTGTCATACGGTTTAGGAGAAATAATTTTCCTGTCTCTGTCCAATCGTACCCGTTTCCTGCTGTGTATAGTAACCAGTCCTCGGTAAGAATAGGCTTCGTGTAAATGTTCTTTTTCCCATTCTGAGACCATAAAGGTCTACCCACGTTTGGTTGAAACGCATACATGGAAAAATTATCCGAACCTCCTAAGTACAAGGTGTCTTTGAAAATGATTGGGTCTCCAATCATCCAACCTCCGTCAGGATCTGTGTAGGTCCATTCCTTTTCACCAGTTTCGGCTAACAGCACATTAAGCATGTGATTACGAGCACCAAAAAATAGCAGACCATTGTATTCTGTGAACTCTGAAACTACCCCACCAAACGTCCCATAAGGTTTTTCTCCTCTGTACGTTTTCTTCTTCCATAGAAGCTTCTCCGTAATCAATTCATAGCAGTAAATCACACCATTCCAATCTCCAAAAAAGAGCTTACCATTGCTCACTAGAGGCGAAGATCGAATGGGCGAATCATCCTCGGATTTTATCGAAAGCAATACTTCACCCGTTTTTGCGTCAAGTCCGTAGAGCATACCATTTCCCGAGCCTACATAGATGACTCCATCTACGAGTGTTCCTCCAGATCGTTTATCGTCAAACGGATCTATTTTGTAGTGGTGAGTTTTCTCTTTGTAGGTAAATGAAAGTGGGCTCATCTCAGTGTCAAATTTCCATATCACTTTTCCACTGGTGCTTTTCACCAGATAAAAAATATTGGCAGATTCGAAGAATACATTATCATCGACAATTAAAGCCTTCGCTTGGATATTTCCATTTGTTTCAATCTTCCACTTTTCCTTTCCTGTTGACGTTTCGATTGCGTGGAAAATTCCCGCCTCGTTCCCAACGTACACATTCCCATCTTTCTCAACGGGTGATGCAATGACTCTTGCACCTGATTCAAACTTCCAGGAGGTTTCCAGCGTTTGAGCAAGCGTACCGAAACTGATCAATAGTATAAAGCATACATAAGTCCAGCGTAGCATATTCTTTTCCATAAAAATGATAGTTTTAGCAAGCATAACGAGTGGAAGAAAAGAAGGGAAGGAAATATTACTTTCAAATCCTTTGCAAAACCTTTTCAACTCTTTGCATGAAGAATGAGTATTGATAATTACTACATATCGCTGTGTAAAAAACAAATTACAGAGGAGCTTAATCTTGAAAATGATTCGCTGGTTCAGCGTGATTTTGAATACCTGAGTAAGGTAATTTTCGAGAAATCCAGTATTGACTTGAGCACCGCAACGCTCAGAAGAATTTGGTCAGATGAACGTGAGGGAGTACCGCAGGCAAAGACACTTGATGCGATGGCACAGGTGCTGGGATTCGAAGGCTGGCATGAGTTCAAGAAGGCAAATCCAAAAAACAGTAGCGCAGTTCCAAGGAAGCGCCCATCGTTTAACAAAATAACGATTCTGCAAATTGTTCTGGTTACAACTGCCACAGTTATTTGGATTTGGTTGAGTTACGGAAGGTCAGTAGAACCGCAAGTGTCTCTATCACCAGAAAAAACACTTCACGAGGGTGTTCCTGCAACCATCGGATTCAATTATGACATTGAGCAAATGGGGAAAACCGAAGTTAAAATTCAACTCTCGTGGAATCCATACGAGCAGACATTGCTAGATCCTGAAGAACACTTTTATACGGGCACCTACTTTTACCCTGATTATCATCAGACGAAATTGCTGGCGGGCAACAACATTTTAGCCACCAGCACTATTCATATCACTACCCAGGGATGGCACGGACTTGTCATGAAGTCTGGAATGGACAGTTCTCCTATTTACATTGATTCAATGGACTTCATGAAAAACGATCGGTTGGCTATTACAAGTGATTTATCAGAAAAGTATAGTTTGTCAGATTTCAAGGAACTGTATTCTACTTTCACCTTCTCCAACACTTCTCTCAATCAGATAAATGGGGACGCGTTCGAAATGAAGACACAGTTCGAAGGGTTGGGTTACACATCGAATCGGATTTGCAGTCAAACGGATATTGTGATCAAGGGAGAAAATGAATCTATTCGTATTCCGATAAGTTCAGAAGGGTGCTACGGGATAACTGCCTTGAAATGTAGTGATGTAATTATTTCAGGTAAAACAAATGATCTGTCCGATCTCTCGACTGAACTCTTGCAAAGTCTCCCCGTCTCTTTGAAGGTTAGTAACAATAAACTCTCCGTCCAAATTGGTAAAAATCAGGTTTTTGAAACTCCTTATTCGAAATCGATTGGTCGGTTGAAAGTGATCAAATTCATTTTTACTGGATACGCCCATGTAACGGAATTTGAGATGAAAAATAACGGGTTGGTTTTTAAGGATCAGGGATTGAGACCTTTTTGAGAATCAAGCTGCACGCCTAGGCTTCGCCAAGAGATATTTTAGCAAGATTCGAGATTTTTATTGTTGCCTTTTTTATTCGTTTTGAGTTAGCAAATTCGTGACAAAGCTCACTCAGCTTTAAGTCTAATTTCACGACCACTGCTACTGATCTTTTCAACTGTGTTTTTATCATTTAGCTTGACATTTACTACAAATGAAGAAGCAGTTATACTGCGGTATCCAGAAAATGTGTTGTATATAATCTTGTACTGATTTTGATTCTCTCTCAAAATGGTAAAGTCCGAATTGTCAACAATTAGATTTTTCCCAAACTCTTCACTGTTAAGTTCAATTTGGATTACAGGAAGTTGATCAGCTCCCCCATCTTCCAGGCGAGATCTTTTGAGCATCATTCCCAACATATAGTTAGCCATTATATCTAATTCGAAATACCTCGATGTAAATGGTCCAAGCAACAACGTTCCCGCTTCTAGGTTCTCTTCGTATGCAAACTCGCCGTGAAAAGGTGCGGCCCCAGTAATTAACGCACTAGTCTTGGTAGTTGAAATCGAAGCAGTATAGGTTCCCTCTGGAGTAATCGAACTGATATGAAGAGAATCCATCCTTCTATTGATAATCGAGGCATACATATAAGTTTCGCGGAAGTCTGGTCCATCCATAACATTGATCGACTCCAAAGTAAAAGTGCGTTCACTTTCCTTTACAACTCTGATCTTCTCTTCTCCTACTAGAACATTATTATTTCGAAATTCGTACTCAAGAATTGACTCTGGGTCCCAATCCACAATAACATTTTCCCAGTGATCGAATCGATCTCTCTCATTGCTAAGTCGATTCTTTAGTTTGTTTAATTCATCACTCAAGACTGTTGAGCTCATCACTTGGCCTTGTACAAATACATAGTTAATTTCCTTT
>JBDWQX010000039.1:0-5102 GCA_039986395.1 Cyclobacteriaceae bacterium | reverse complement strand
CTTAAAGATATGAATTTAAGACAAATTATGTGATTAATGCAAATAGCTTCCTGCATTCACATCAAAGGTGGCTCCAGTTGCATGATCTGCCATTCCGCTAGCAATAAATGTGACCAAGGGAGCAATATCCTTTGGCTCAGTAAGCCTTTCTAAGGCAAGGTCACCTTTGACGTGGTCCTCGCCGTACTCTTGCATAAACTCTTGAGACATGTCTGTCCGTACAAACCCTGGTGCAATAACAAAGGCCTTTACTCCTTCTTTGCCAAAAGATTTTGCGATTGATCGTGTTAATGAAACAAGCCCCGCTTTTGAGGCTGCATACGCAATGTATTCAGCTTCATCTCCGCGAAAAGCTGCTCTAGATGCAATGTTTATTATTCGTCCTGCAGCTTTTCGCTCCAGAAAGTGTTGAACCGCCTTTTTGCTCAAAATTGCAGCTGAAGTAAGATTCACCATCATCGTCTCATCCCAAGCTGCGGTCCATTGATCATCCTTTGCATCAATAGCTACGGTTTTAGCTAGGCCAGCATTATTAATCAGAATTTCAATACTTCCCATTTCCAACGTGACTCGTTCAAACAATTTGCTTGCCTCGTCAGGTTTAGAAAGGTCTGCCTGAAAAGCCTTGGATTCGTTTCCCAAAATATGCGCCAAATTTTCAGCATCCCTTACGTTCTTATTGTAATGAACGGCAATCGTTGCTCCAGCTTCAGCAAGCTTTGTTGCTAATGCCTTGCCAATCCCTCTGCTCGCTCCAGTCACAAGAATATTTAATCCCGAAAGGTTTATGTACATCTAAGTCAATGTTTTAAGGTCGAAAATTAGATAAATAGCTGTTAATCCTAGAATTATGGACACATAAAGATGAATATTTCGTGCTTAGCCTAAATGTTTGTTAATTTCGTGCTATCACCAGCTAAAAGTTTTGATCACCGCAACGCTGAACCTAAAAAAATATCTATGGGTATTGTAATCCCTCTATTACTAATCACAATCGTCTGTTTGATAATCTGGAGAGCTGGTGATGGCTTTATGACAGCTTCTGAATATGTTGGTAGAAACCTCTCCGAGGGAGTAAGAGGAGCAACTATCAACGCGATTGCGAGTTCAATGCCTGAGGTTTTTACCTCTTTGTTTTTCCTTTTTGTTCTTATGGATGCCAACGGTTTTTCTGGTGGAATTGGAACTACCGCTGGTAGCGCAATATTCAACGGGATGGTTATTCCTGCTGTGTCAGTTCTCGCCGTAATTGGTATGGGAATGACTAAAAAAATCGAAGTTTCCAGAAAAGTTCTAATGCGTGACGGCATTGCATTGATCATTGCAGAATTTATCTTCTTAGTCTTAATCAGCGGTTCGGTTCTTGATTGGTACCACGGTGTGATCTTGATGATGGTATACGCGATTTACATCACCTTCATGTTCGCTACTATGAAAAAGAAGGATCGAGAAGAGATGAGTGGTGGTCAGCTTTCTGATGAAGACTTTATAGATGAAGAACGAAAGAAAAGGCCTTTTCTTAAGGCACTACTAACCCTGGACCTGGAGCGTGTCTTTCTAGGTACAAAAATGATTAATGGCACCAAGGCTTGGACATTACTTATCTTCTCTACGGTAGGGATAGCACTTGCTAGTTACTTTCTTGTACTTGCGTGTGAATGGATCGGAGCTGACACCTATTCGATTATGGGAATGGGAGAATTTAATGGACTTGGTATTCCCCTTATGTTCGTTGCGCTAATTCTTGCTTCTGCAGCATCAAGTTTCCCTGATACCATTATCTCAATGAAAGATGCGAAAAGAGGTCAGTACGATGACGCAATCTCTAACGCTTTAGGTAGCAATATTTTTGATATCTGTTTTGCGCTAGGGTTTCCTCTCTTCATTTTCACAGCGCTAAATGGTCCTCTGCACATGCCACAAGACATCGTAGATCTTAGTAGCGAGCTTCGCTTTCTTCTCTGGTTGCTGACTGTCCTTGCGGTTGTGATTTTTACTTGGGGCAGGTATTTTGGCAGAGCCAAAGCGTATCTTCTACTAGGCATTTATTTCCTATTCGTGCTATATGTTGTTGGGCGTGGAGCTGGTAATGAATTTGCAAAGGGTATCGCAGACTTCCTCGTTTCTGTGGTGCAGCTGTTTAGTCTTAGCTAAGATTTAAAAAGATTCCTTCTTCAGAAACCTCTACTTTGATAAACCGAAGTTCTGAGCATCTTTGTTTTTCCTCCATTCCAGTCTTGAGGTTGAACTTATACGTATGAAGTGGGCACACGATCTCGTTGAGATAGTTTACAACGCCTCCACTAAGACCTTCCTTCATATGAGGACATTCGTTTTCAAAAGCTACCAAACGATCTTTTTGCCTGATCACGCAAATATTTCTATTTCCAGCAATCACTAGCCGAGGTTCATTATTTTGCAATGTCCTTTGCATTGCTTCTTTTGTTTCAAATAGTTTAAAAACCATAATCAGGTCATTGCGTGAAGTGTCAACGAGAAAAATTTCAACTTCAAAGAAAGTATGCTTATCTCAATTGTGCATACATGTCTCCATTAATGAAAAAAGTGGAGAACGCAGGAATCAAAGGAATCAAGACAAAGCGAAAACCGTTTCGCATCGGTCCAGACGAGTTCTTTCATGAAACCGAAACGGTGAGACAGCTCTTTTCCGCATTGATTGACAACAAGGAAAATGACAGAGTGGTCATTATTCCTTCTGCTTCCTATGGGTTAGCTAATGTGGCTCACAACCTGCCATTTGATGATGGGGAAATTATTGTGGCTGACGAGCAATTTCCAAGCAATGTGTATCCGTGGACTGCCCTAACGGAGCAGGGATACAAAATCACGACCATATCAGCACCAAAATCTGCAAGGAGAGGCGAAGATTGGAACAATGAAATCTTAAATGCAATCAATGATCAAACCCGGGTTGTCTCCATTGGTCATGTACACTGGTCTGATGGTACACTTTTCAGCCTTGAACTTATTAGAAAAAAACTGGACCAGGTAGGAGGTTTGCTGATAATCGATGGTACGCAGTCTGTGGGAGCTCTGCCATTTAGTGTTAAGAAATATCGTCCTGACGCAGTTATTTGTTCAGGATATAAATGGCTAATGGGTCCATACTCAATCGGGTTGGCATACTATGGCCCTGCCTTTGACGGAGGAATGCCTATTGAGCAGAACTGGATAAACAGAATCAAAAGCGATGATTTTGCGGGTTTGGTAAAGTACGAGGAAACATATCGTGAAAAGGCACTTCGCTATGAGGTTGGTGAGCACAGCAATTTCATATTAGTCCCTATGATACATGAGGCGTTGAAGCAGATTTTGAAATGGGATCCTGCGAGTATTCAGAAGCACCTAAAGGAGTTGACGGCTGGTCCGCTTAACGAGTTAAGAGAGATTGGCTACTCTATAGAAAATGAAGAATGGCGTGGTCATCACCTGTTCGGCGTTCGATTGCCGAAAGGCATCGACATTGATACATTGAAAGGAAGCCTGGCCAAACACCGTGTAAGTGTCAGCACTCGAGGGGACGCTATTCGAATAGCACCACATGTTTACAACGACGAAATGGATATGAGAAAATTGCTCAAAGCAATGAAAGAACCTATCTTAGCGCAAAAGAAATAAAAATGGAATTGACTAACCCAGCAGTAACCGACGGAGTAAACCTATTTGTGAATATCATCGTGGTATTGATCTCCTTTGTCGCAGCACTTTCTTTTGTAAACTCGCGGAAGGAGAAGCAGAAAAACTCCTAATTAAACGTGATCACCTTCGTGATCACTGACTGATTTATTGGGTAAAATCCAAGGGCAAACAATTGCCAAAACAAACAACCCAATAATTATAGCAAGCATCATCATAATTTCTACGTGTTTTGAATGTCTGCTGCAAATATATGCAGCCAGCGCATAATCCGTGTTTTATCTCCATTTATAATTCGTCGAGACCAAATCTTGTGAAATCACTACCCACTTTTGGGTATTTTTCTTACAAAAACTGGTTTTGTCCTTTGATAAAATAGGAAGCCCTCCTAGCTTGCTGGGTTTAGACTACGATTAACCAACAAAATTTACCAAAATGAATCAATTAAAAGATGTTAAAAAGATCGGCAAGCAGATGGACAAGGACAAGGTCGATAAGTGGGTGAAAAAATACCAAAAAAACAATCCGGACGGTGCTTTCGGTTGGCTTTACGGGTGTGATATTCTTGAGACTCTTCTTAAATATGAAAATAGCTGTGGGATTTGGTTCTTTAAGGGAATTAATGACGATGGCAAGGAGAGACTAGTACTATACGCTGCTGATAAAGACGGAAATATACTTGACGACAAAATGAAGTCCCTTGGCGCGATGAGTGGCGGAAATTCTAAAAACCCACCTCCTGCTGATGATGGTGAGTCTTGTCCGCCCTATTGCCCGTCCGGAGACTAAGAACTAATTATGAGTACCTACTTGATAGAACTTCTTGCCGAACTGAATAGATATTCTGGGATTCCTGGTATTGTTTTTTTTCTTCTTATGATGAGGAAAAATGGCAATATCAGGATTGTCTTTTTTGTTCTACTCGCAAGTTTTACGGCGGATGTTACAATCTATTTTTTCATTCGTCATGTTTATCCGAACAGCTTTATTATCTCTAATACTTGGTACCTAATCGATTATGGCCTCCTTACTTGGCTGTTTATCAAAATGATCCCTGAAAGAAAAGGGATTGTTGCCTTGCTGGGAATAATCTTTACCATAGGCGGTATTACCAGCTTTCTTTTTTTCTACTCCTTTCTCGAGTCCAACACCTTTATTAAAGCATTCCATTCGCTTGCATTTACCGTGCTTTCAATCATTGCCTTTTTTGAGGTATTAAGAGAAAGCCCTACAGACAAATTGATTCATTATCCAGTATTTTGGATTATGACAGCAATTTTTCTCTTTAGTAGCGTAACGCTTTTTAAGAATCTCTTTCAAAACTATTTGATCTTTGAGTTAGCTCTTTCAATGGAAAGTTATGCCTACGTTCACTCGTTCAACAATGTCTTCAATATTCTGAAGAACCTAATGTTTCTGTATGCATTCGTGCTCGTTAAGAAGGG
>JBDWQX010000038.1:0-10572 GCA_039986395.1 Cyclobacteriaceae bacterium | reverse complement strand
ACCCCATTACCAATCTGGAGGTAGCCGAGGTTCTAACCTACATTACAAACTCATGGGGCAATGATGCAGGCCTTATCGGAGTGAAGGATGTAGACAAATGGATTTCTGAGTGTGAAGAATTTTAATTGGAATCAAGTAGCTCCTGACCTTTCTTCAAAGTCTCCTTCATGTTCCTATTTACCTCCTCGATAGACGACTTTTGAGCAGTTAAATATTTCAGAACCTCTTCATCCGAACCATCAAAGTTTGGATCAAAATTTCGCATCCAGACCATCATACCCTCATTAGCTGCATTCAATTCGTCAGCCACCCCTGTCAAGGTTGCTCCTTTTTCGGCATTTATCTCCTGGATGGAATCCACCTGAAGCATCAAACTTTTACGAACACGCCGAAGGTCCCCCATCATAGGCATTACTTCATCGTGCAGTTCGAAGACCTCATCCTTTAGTGCCTTCAAGCTAACAACCTTTTCTTCGTCAACCTTTTTGCTAGGTTGACAAGAGGTGGAGACTAGGACTAAAAGAAATAGAACGGTTAGATATCTCATGTACTTGATTTCTAGATGATTTGAATTTGGGGTGCTAAATACTAACTGTTTGGTATTCTTCACAATCCGAAGAACTATTTAACTGAATTCTAACTACTTTTTAACGAACTTTTAACTAATTGTCAACTACAACTTCAGCGTCTTTGAGGATATACATGAGCTGATCGTAATCAGTATCATTTAGCTCTAACCGCCCAGTGACTGTAACTGGCTTCGCCGTGTACTTAACCTCCTCTTCAAGATAAGCTTCTGCAACAGTTTCTGGTCCACTTCCTCCACAGAAAAAACAAGAGGCAACTGGTAATGACGACAGGATGATGTGTTTAGGCTCAAACATTCCTTCAAATGGTATAATGAATCCTTTGAGCGAAACCATCTTTCCATTCATTTTCTGCACGTTATCTCCAAATTTCGGGACATAGATTTCTCCGTACTCATCTTTCGACTTTTCGTATTGCACATCCGCCAATGTCGTCCAGTTTTTACCTGAGTCAGAAAACTGAGCTGTCCCCAGAAATGAAACTAAAAATGCACTTACTAAAAATATATTCTTCATAGCTTCAATCCATTTAATGATTTATCCTTGATTTGTCGACCTATCCTTTAGCCAAGGTTTCAGAAATATCTGCACGGTAGGCCAAAATCGCAGGTATTAAGGATGCAAAAATACCTACAATCATACTGCCTCCAAACACGAGGTACTCATCTTCTACGAAAAACAGTGCCGAAGCCTCAAATTGCTCGACCGAAACTCCCAACATTCCAAATCCAAAATGGGCTAGTCCAAACCCAAAGAAGCTGCCAATAACTGTCAAGATGAGTCCCTCTATCAAAATCATTACGAAAATCTTGGCTCTGCTGGCACCCATCGAACGCATGATTGCAAGCTCATACTTCCTCTCCTTTAAAGAATTAATCAAAGCGATAAATACACTGATAGCACTCAGAATAATGATGACTACACCGAGAATGTTCACTACCTCAACTCCAACACCTATAATATTAAAGAGTCTTGCTGTTTCGTATGGAGGAGAAGCTGCCTGCAAATTGCTAGTACCGTTCACTATCCTCGGTAGTTGAACAGCTGCTATAGGAGATCTGTACTTTACGAAAATAGCTGTGATGTCTTCCTCTGCTAGTTGTTCTCTCGTCACGATCACTCCAAGTTTTCCAAGCTCAACTTCGCTAACATCTTGCTCATCGTGTTCCTCCTCATGGCCATGCACCTCCCATACACTCTGAATTGATGTGATTATCAAATTATCTACCACACTTCCAGAGGGTTTTAAAACCCCAACAATTTTGTAAGGATTTTCAGCATGGTCGCCTGCTCCCTCCGATAACCCATGATCGCTTGCCAGTGCATCGCCAAGCGAAACACCAAGCATGTTAGCCACATTCGCACCAACAACGACTGTCATTTTCATGCCGAAAAGTTCGCCTTTCTGCAATTCGGCATTATACAATTCGACATACTTTTTAGTAGTTCCAACAATTCGATACCCTCTGTAACTGTCTCCAAGCGAGAGTGGGATTGCTGAAGCGATTAGTCGATTTCTTGTCAGGTTGTTAGCATCCTCAAGAGAAATATTTCCTGTAGGAAAATCAATATGGAAGATGCTTGCTAAAATTATTTGAAGTGGACTCCCCTTGGCTCCTACTACCAAGTCAATGCCCGCTGCGTTCTTGCTTATCTCATTCTTCATGAAACTGCTTGTCAGCAGAATAATCACGATAATCGAAACGCCAAAACCGAAGAGCAGCACACTGAGCAGCGAACTCAGGGGTTTGGCTATAACATTCTTTGCGCTTAGTGAAAAGACAGTCATAGAACTAAGGTGTCTTTTAACTCATTCTTTATTCTCTGATCATGAGTCGCTACTATCAGCGTGGAGTCGCAAAGCTCAGCTTGGCTTTTAAGCAATCGAATTACCTTCTCACAATTCTCGTCATCGAGACTAGCTGTTGGTTCATCCGCCAGAAGCAACTTTGGTTTGTTCAAAAGTGATCGCGCAATCGAGACTCGCTGCGCCTGTCCCTGACTTATTTGATGAACTTTCCGACTTTGAAGTTCGCGGATATCCAATTGGTCCATCATTTTTGTAGCCTCTTCCTTATTGATTCTTCCTTTTCCTAAGTACTGCGAAAGCATCAGATTTTCAATCACCGATAAGGAGCTAACCAAATGGGGCTGTTGGAAAACGATACCAATGTTGGCACCTCTGAATCGATCCAATGCCGATGATTTCATGCTTGAAATATCAGTACCCGCAATGGAAACTTCTCCTTGCGACGGCTGAAGCAGTCCGCCAAGAAGATGTAATAGAGTTGTTTTGCCTGACCCTGAACTTCCAAGAATCACAGAATGATGGCTTTTTTCCACATGCCAGTCTGGGTACTGGATTTTAGCATTCCCACCGTACAAGTGAACTAGTGAATTGATTGTCAACATCAGTGTTGCAGTTCTTTTTTGATTCTATTGATTTGATGCACGTGATGGCGTTGGTGATAGATAAACGAGTCTACCGCCTGAATTAAAGACAATCTACCAGCCATTGGGTGTCTATAAACCCCTCGATTGAGTAACTCCTCCGGATAGTCCTCGACGTACTTTCGAATATTAGATCTTGTCTTCATCCACTTTGATTTCATCTCATCAAGTGAGTAATCACCGTTCGGGTTAGAAATATAGGCAGGGGCTTTCCACTTCAATCCTGTTTGGAGAAATCCACAGGTCACCCACTTACGAAGACTGTTAACTACGTTTACTTTGCTCATCTTTGATCCCGCTTTCACCTTCTTTTTCATATACTCGAGTGATAGAGATTCTGCCATGTCAAGATGACTTAGTACCTGTATAATTGACCAACCTCTTCCCTTTTTTCTAAGTAAATCATCTTCGAATGATTCTAATTCAGCAAAAATCACTTCGGTCTCGCGAGCAAGCAACAAAAGTCTTTTTTCTATTTCTTTCTTCACTAATTGCAGTTTTTTGCTAAAAATTATAAAAAAAGTTATCTCCGGGTTTGTAAAATTGCCTGACAAAGGTATAAACCACCGCAAACCATGATCCGCTACTAGTGGATCGAGCATCCTGAAGTGGCTGCTCTACACGCTAAATTATTAGCTAAAACTTTAAAATGGGCTTTTTTGCTCATCTTAAATATTAGCTCTCTCACACTCAACTCAGCACACTAAAAGTGTCATACTATTGGTTTTGAACTAGTATAGACGCGGGGTTAAACCTGCCTAAAATCCAGTAAAGTGAGTATTTTAGATATAATCGCCTTATTTATATTCCTTTCAGGAGCGTTTATTTTCATAAACACCTTCTACCTGAAATTACCTTCTTCGATTGGGCTTATGATTCTGGCCCTGGTGTTATCTTTTCTTGTCCTGATTGTGGGTAACCTCTTCCCTGAGCTTCATTTGGCAGAACATGTGAAAGAATACGAATTTGAGGAAGTTCTTTATCAGATCGTACTCACATTTATGCTCTTTTCAGGGGCATTAAACATAGATTTTAAGAAATTAAGCCATCAGCGGAGACCTGTCCTGGTGTTGGCTGTTGTTGGCGTTCTTATATCAACAGTAGTTATAGGCACGCTGGTGTACTTCATGCTGCACTGGATGAACATTGAGCTGCACTATATGTACTGTCTCGTTTTCGGTGCTTTGATTTCCCCGACGGATCCAATTGCTGTTACAAAGACCATTCAGCGCTTTCACCTAAAAGAAGATTTAGAAATAAAAATTGCAGGAGAATCGCTCTTTAACGATGGAATTGCGGTCGTACTCGCATTGACGATACTAGACATTGCCCATGCCAGCGATGATCACACGCTTACTTTTTTTGAGACAGTCTACATCGGTATTGCTGACATAGGCGGTGGGATATTCATTGGGATTTTCTTTGGTTACATCGGGTATCGCTTATTGAAATATGTTGACAATGACGCCGTAGAAGTTGAAGTACTTATCACGCTAGCGATCGTGATGGTCGGCTCCCAACTCGCTGAGTTTATTCATGTATCTGCAAAACAAGCTGCCGTCGTGATGGGATTAGTTATAGGTAATGAAGGAAAAAGTTCGCACGTTGCAAGTGCAGCAGGTGACTATGTCTTCAAATTTTGGAATCTCCTCGAAGAGACTTTTAGCGCAATGCTTTTCGTACTAATCGGACTTGAAATGCTAGTGCTTGACCTTCGTCTGGATTTCATAGCTGCTGGCTTCTTTGCTGTCTGTATCGTTCTCTTTGGTCGTTGGACCAGCGTATTCATCCCTATCAAAATGATGTCTATAAAAGACAGTTTTGAAAAGAACACGATTTCCGTACTTACGTGGGGTGCGCTAAGAGGCGGTTTACCGATTGCACTATCACTTTCACTTTCAGACTTCCATGGGAAGGAAATCATTGTAACAATGACCTACATTGTTGTGGTCTGCTCTGTGCTGTATCAAGGGCTAACGGTACCTACTTTGATGCGCATGAGTCAAAGCGAGAAAAAAGTATAAATCCATTTCTCGGTAAAATCGTACTAATTTTGACGTATGTCGAAGACCAGCATCGCGATTATAGCCATTCTATTGCTTTCCTGTGGAGAGAAGGAGACTAAGGAGCGTCCAGCCACACCTAGAATAAAAAAACAAACCAAGATTGTTAGCCCAAAACAGAACGAAAGGTTGTCGTTGGGCGATGCGGTAAGTTTTGAATTCGCCAGCGGAGATGTAGAAATTGATTCCATTCAATTGGAAGAAAATAGTTCCTCTCAAACGTTCTCAGCATCCAAATTTGAAATCAAACTAACAGCTACGAAAGTAGGCAGTCAAAGGATCAAGTCGACAGTATATTTTGCTGGAAAGAAAGAGACGCACTACTCTAAGGTTGTTGTTTTCCCCACTGAGGAACCTGAGGAGTATACGTATGAAATCGTTAATACCTATCCACATGATCCATCGGATTACACGCAGGGATTACTTGTCGACGGTGGATTCATGTATGAAAGCACTGGTCAAAACGGAAACTCAGCACTTAAAAAGAAGGATATTGAATCCGGAAAAACACTGGAGCAAATCAATTTATCAGACGATTTTTTTGGGGAAGGCCTTGCTCTTTTAGATGACAAATTTTATCAGCTTACATATACCTCACAAGCTTGTTTCGTATATGATCGCAGTTTTGAGAAAATAAACACATTTACCTACGAAGATCAGCAAGGATGGGGACTGACGGAGTTTGAAGGAAATCTACTCATGACAAATAGTTCGCAAAAGCTTCTGGTGCGTAGCCCCGATAATTTCGCTGTACTTGAAGAATATGAGGTCTACAACAATGAAGGCAAAGTCGAATCCATAAATGAGTTGGAGATTATTGACGGAATGATTTACGCAAATGTTTACCAGGAGGACTACATTGTTGTGATTGATCCTGATACTGGCACTGTCGTGAGAAAAATTGATATGTCTGGCCTTTTGAGCGCAGCAGAATTAGAGGGAGTAGATGTTTTGAATGGCATAGCATACGATCAGCAAAATGACCGCATATTTGTGACAGGTAAGCTTTGGCCCAAGTTGTTCGAAGTTAAATTCACACCAAAAAAACCAGTGCAATGACAATAGATGAAGTAACCGGAAAAATCAAATCTTTGGCTGAGACCCATGCAGGAAGATTCGAAGGAACAGCCAATTTTCAATTCGAGGATGGCATTGTCCATTTAGACGATACTGTTTCGCCGCCTGTTGTATCAAACGAAGAAAAAGATGCCCCATTTACAATTGTAATGTCAGCAGCAGACTTCGGTCAAATAATTACAGGGGACCTAAATGTGATGATGGCATTTATGACTGGAAAACTGAAAATAAAAGGAGACAAGGGTGCAGCAATGAAACTCACATCACTTTTCTAAACAGGCATTCCTAGCTGAACCGTCTGCGTGATACAAAGTGTTTTTCAAATATTTTGTAGCAAACTACCGCTACGACTACACCAATAAATGATCCTACGGTCACATCAACGAGGAAGTGTTGGTTCAGATACATGCGTGAAATTCCTACCAGAACTGCTCCAAACAGCAAAGCAACAGACCATTCCTTTTTCTGGATCATAAGGGCAAGAAATGTAGCTATCGCAAAAGCAGTTATCGTATGACCTGATGGAAAAGAATTGAAATCCCGTACTTTAACTCCCTCTACAAAATTCAAAACCTCACGTCCCTCAAAAAATTTTCTCGGCCTAGGTGTGTCGCTGAAAAAAAGTTGCTTCATAGTCAAGGAAATTAATCCTTCAATTAGCCCAACCAATAGAAAAACATAACCAAATTTTCTTCGCCAAATCAGCAGGCCTATAGCCACAATCCCATAAATAATTTCATCTCCTCCGTATGTCCAAATACGGAAGAAGTAATCAAGAAAGTCATTATGGTATTTATTCAACCATAGGACAACTTCTCCGTGCTCACAAGCTGAGACGTGAGCAAAAGCAAGAATAAGAAACAAAAGGTATGGGATAAAAAAGTATCTGAACGTATGGGTCTGCATCAGCGAAGAATATACAGCTTTCCAAATCCGTGTTTAAAAGCCCCATCAGCATTTGTTGCTCGACGATCGATTCCTTGACCGTTGGAATTTATAAAGACTTTATAAAAATACACACCGTTGGCTAACTGGTCTCCGTACTCATCTCGCCCGTCCCAGGCGTACTCTGTAATATTATTTCCAATTCGGATAGGACCAATCTCATTTTGTAGTATCTCGCGTACAACCCTTCCAGAAACAGTAAGAATCTGAATTTTCAGTTGATCTGGGATTTCATTTCCAGTCAGCGTAAATACGAATCGACAACTGGTTGAAAAAGGATTTGGATACGGATAAAAATGAGTAATCGTTGATGCATTAATTACTTCGAAGGTAACCTCATAAGGTTCAGTTCCCGAATCATTTCCTGAGGCATCTTCTGCATCAACACGAAAACCGTACAGACCATCCACCAATTGTCCCGGCTCGTAGCTAACTTCAAAATCTTGAGACTCTGACGCTACAGTAAAACTTACAGATGCCTCTGAAAAATTTACGCGCTCAAATTGGCTATCCTCACCAGGGAGTCGTAATGACAAATTAATTCCCGAGGTGTCGCCCTTAAAAAGAAATTTATTTTCATCTCTGATTCGAATCGCGATATTGGGTGTAGGTGAAATAATATCTCCGTCGAGAATATGACTCCCATCAAAGGTCACATCAAGAACTGGGTTAGTTTCGTCAGCTTCCACTTCAATCAGCCCTCCAAGTGTAAGGCGATTATTGAAATCATATGCCTCATTTTCATTAGCATCAATGTTCAGTACAAGACTGTTCATTCCAGGGTATCCGAGCGAAGAGAAGCTTGTAGAAAACTGAACCGTGTCGTTCACCAGAGGAGGAGCTATTTGGATGGACTCCATCTGAACGTTGCCTGTATTTTGATTGATTAATCTCATTTCTACATCCAAGGAGTCAGTGAAATCCAGTTTGGAGTAGTTGTAAAAAGCTAGCTCTCGTGCAATTTCTTCACCTTCCTGGAAGCTGGAGATACTCTTGTTTTCTGAGATAATGATTCCCTCTGGTGGCTCAGCATAGTTGACCTGCCATAGATTTAATTGTGGGGGCGTGAGATCTATTTCGTCACTAAACGTGAACTCTAGCTCTATTTCTGGGTATACAAGGGGATCAATTGCACTAACATCGATCGTTTCAGCTCGGCTTCTTTCAAACTGAGGGAAAGAGGTACTGACACCATTTTGATCCACTCCAAAAACATTGATTGCATACGTATCGTTGACCTCCTCCGTGAGGTTGAATGAAAAATCAGACCAATCCAATACAGGACCGATTCTCTGCGTTTTTATTGTCCCGCTTGTAAAACTGCCAGAAACATTATCTTGGAGCTCTATCTCCTGCTCTGTGATCGGGTCTGCTGATCCATTGTCGACTATTTCCAGTGCTGAACCTGGTGCATCACCTTTTCTCCCAAAAAATATCACCGGTTGTCCATCCGTAAGCGTACTGATCGTAGCTGAACTAATACCCAAAGAATTCAGTGTCGCCTCTACGCTAGCATCCCAATTGGAGTAGGTAACGTTTCCAATACTGTACAGGATGATTTGATCTCCATCCCTCATATTGTCCACGAGTACCTGGAGTCTGCCATCAACCAGAATACTGTTTTCTTGGAAATTATAGATCATCTGGGGGAGTCTCCCGCAAAGTTCCGTATTGTTGAGATCAGAAATACTTGTCGGGATCGGACGGTAGGGGTTTCCACTTTCCTTGTCAAAGGCAATTGCGTTGAAAGAATCAGTAAAACATGATCCTGCTGCTGTCACCATAAAATCCGTTCCACTGATGATTGCTTCAATATCCTCGTACTCTAATGTCGAGTTGTTAGTTCCGAATGTGGAAATTGAAACGGCTGTAGTAGACTGCACAAATTCCCATCTACTTGTCGCTGTGTTATACTCAACTCCCGTTACAATTCCTGTCTCTATCTGAGTAGGCTCATACTGTCCCCAACCTCCTGGAATAGCATCAATAATTGTAAATGAAGTCGTAACCCAATTATTGGTTTCATCAGGGTCTGGATCCGAGAGTCGCGTTCTCCAATAGATAGTGGTGCTGTCAGTTAAACTGAACTGTGAAAAGTCAAATTCGCTTCGAAGCAAAAGCTCCCCGGTAACTGAAGATGATCTTCGATTTGGTGTACTGAATGTGCTCTCTGTGTCAAATTCTAAATCATAGGATTTTTCGCTTTCCAGGAGATTGCTTGATTGCCAAATGAATTCCACTAGCTCGGATGAAACTGTACTGTTATCTCTGGGATAAAGGTGCGAGGTGTTCCCGCTAAAAATTGGAAATTCAATGATGGCCGTGTTGTTGGTTTCATCCAGCTCAGGAGTTTCGGACGAGGGATCTAGTTGCACACTAAATAAATTCTGCCCTGTGTTGTTCTGTGTTTGATCATTTGAAATAATGAACTCGAGGGTATCCAATCGAAGAGGTCGCTCAAACTTGTCTAAGTAACTAACAAGTGTTCCGTCAGGAAGCGTTCTATCTATCTGAACGCGCAGTGAGTCCAAGACCGATCTTCCAAAATTCTTTACCACGATGTTGAGCTTGAACGAGTCTTGTGTCGCGAGTATCTCACTCCCTTGAAATGCTTCAGCAAAAAGGCCAGAGGCATCGATCTGATAGTCAGGCTCATCTGCGCCAAAAATTCGATACGCAGGATCTCCTTCGTACAGCATTTGCTGAACCTGCGTCAAACTTGAGTTGGAGGTTCCATTTTGAGTTAGGTAGCGCTCAGATACCTCGATGAGAATATTTCCGACAGACTCCTCAATAAAAACATCATCAGCATAAGCCAGTTCATAAAACAAATTACTCCATCTACGCAGAGTGCTCCCTGTGGCAAAATCCGAATGTGCAATAAAGCCCACGGCTCCAAGGTCTGGCGTAGTCAACCAGTCTTCACCAAATGTTAGGTTGTTTCCGAAAATTTCCCCCGCCTTACATCCGTTGACTAGGAAAACAGGATACTTCCCCTTATTAGCAAAGCCATACTGTGGATCTGAAACAAAGCCTATCTCAATATCTGTGCCTCCTCCTCCAGAATGACCGAAAAAGGTTATGTAGCCAACACCTTCATTTACACGATCGGTAACATCCACGAATTCGACGGCCTCACCTGTCTCCTTTCCAGTATTAAACGCCCTTCCGCCAATGAAGTCCTTTTCAAGTACGGAAGCAAAATCTTGAATGTTAGTAGCAAATTGACTTAGTTCACTTGGAGTATTACCTCCGCTGAGTTGAAGAAAATCCTTTCTCCATAACTTGTCGAAAGGAGTCGCCTCCATTTCGATAAGCTTATTTAGATAATTTGTGATGTCGATAGGCTGGAATGCATTTAGTCGACCAATGGGAATTCCAGGTGTCTCAGGGGTTGTGTTAATCCCCAACGTATACATCAAATCACCTCCAGGGAGCCCAAAAGTGGG
>JBDWQX010000037.1:0-25523 GCA_039986395.1 Cyclobacteriaceae bacterium | reverse complement strand
CTGAGAACCTTGTGCTCACTGCCAGCTGAAAGTCCTTTCTGTAAGTCTGACTTGTAGGCATCCAGGCGGAAGATCAATTCTTCATAGACAGGCATTCTTTTTTTCTTAAAAGCACGTTTCAGGACTTTACTGACACCTGCTATCTGTTTGATTAAATCTGCACTTACAGCCTCATTCCTTCGTACGGAAGAGCCCTTGATATCCATCTGACCATAAAGAGGATATAAGTTATTGAACACAATATCCTTGAAATTTGGCTGCTCATTATTGACCTGTTTCTGCATGAATTTTACAGCCTCTTCCTCAAATCTCCATTTCACTGACTGATGGATTGTTGTACATTCCTGTTGAATAATAGCTTCAATCCGATTCTGAGCCTCGTCCATAAAGCGCTTATGAGCCATTGCTAGAATTGGTAAGACGACGTTTAGAGCAGAAAGTGTTGCTGTACTTAAAGCGTAGCGTTCGGGTGCAGCAAGTTCCATGAAACCAAGAAGTTCGTTCTCATGAACCAACGGTGCTACGATGTAACTTTTGTATCCAGATTCTACCATCTTACCAGACATTCCACCTTTCGCCCGCTCATGATACATTTCAATATCAGAAATGACGAGAGGTTCTCTTTTCTGCATTAATTGCCTATATGTATAATCACACATGTCAGTTTCACAACTGATTGCTTCATCATGCTCAAGTAAAATACTCTTGGAGTCCCCTTTCGCCAGAGGTACTAATTTGTTTTGCTCCAGTGTCAAAACACCAATATACAAATCGGCGTTGTTCAGTAAGGTTCTAACACTATCTTGTATTCTCTCAAAGGTGTCGGGATTCTTGACCAACAGGTTGGAGGTGATAGACTCTATCGAGTGATCCAACGTGACATCTACTAGATTGATGATGTTAACACCACGCATTATCCAGCTATTAGGAGGAAATTTCTTCTTCCAAAGTTCAATGTTGCCAAAATTGTCAATAAGTTCCTCAAAATCTGCTTTGGTAATATCGACAGCTTTTTCAGTTGGAATGAACTCGCACATATCTGCGTTTATCAGCATCTTGTATGTACGTACTAACCCTTGATTTTTGTTGAATATCTCCAACTTCATTGGTCCACCTCCCTGAACACCAAAACCATAGTAGCTACCAAGAATGAAATAACAGCAATAGAGGTAGAAGGTGTCCTCGTCCACATCCTTCATATCAAACTTATAGTCCTCCCCTGAGGCTTTTATTATATTGTCAAACCTAGTAGACGTGTAAAATGGTTCGAAATGAAAAGGGGGTGTTGCCGCTTTGATTTCATTTGTTAGTAGTGCGTCAGGAAACAAGACCCGGCTAATTTTATTAATGGACTTCTCGTGTTTTTTAAGTGCTGACAATCCGAATCCGTCTTTAAGTTCTGGGTGTTTGTCAATCTCCTCTAACAACTCTTTGCCGTAAAGTGCAGTGGCCGTGTCGCTATCTTTTGCCATCAGCTCCAATGTCTCTATTACTTTAAAGAAGCTTATCTGCATTACTGCCGGGAACTCTATTTCTTTTCCGTTGTAGATCATGTGTGTTTCCTTAATGCTATTTTCTCCGTTTCTAAAAGCCTCATTTTAGCAATTAAAAACTCGTTAAAAGTCAAATTCTTGGGCTAATGAATAACGCAGAAAAGAGAAGGAAGATTCAACTCAGTTGGTTAAATACTACCAAATTGAATAATGCTATAATCGGCGAATGGTTCAGATTCCTTATCAGCAACACAAGTGGACAGCAATTTCGAAACTACGAGCAGAGGAACTACTTGTAATGTGTTAAAAAATGAGCTTAGATTAGGTTCTCCATCGAGGCTCTCATCTCACTCAACGAGAATCCACTACCGCTCATCTAAGGGAGTGCTGTCAATTGCATGTTATGGGTATAACTTGCAGGAAATTCACCTAAATGAAATACATCAAACGCGCCACAAGAATAACCCCAGAGGTTGTCATCGATCTTACAGAAGGATCGATTAAGTTGAGCGGAAGATCTAGTCCTGAGAACAGTCAGGCCTTCTATGCTCCGCTGATGCGCGTTTTACGTTCAAACAAAATCAATGCGACACAGGTGCAGATGGATTTTGCCTTTGAATACTTCAATACCAGTTCCTCAAAATGCCTGTTTGATATTTTTAGACAGCTAAAGAAAATGAAGGTAGAGGGCCGACAGGTGCACGTGAATTGGTTCTTCGAGGCCCATGATCAAGATATGCTAGAGGCTGGAGAAGATTACGATGACATTGTACAACTTGATTTCAACTTTGTTGAGCATGTGAAGTCATCCGATTTCGAGTAAGCACAGTTCGTGTATTTTGTGACTTTCCCATAGCCAACTGCTCGTCACTAAGATTTTTAGAGTCTTAGCTTTTTCCATATTCTTTGTAAGAGAAAAGATATGACCATGCGAAAAAGTGACCTTTTCCGAATCGCTGCAATTTGCAGTTTATTGAGTGGCTTACTCCTGATCATTGGCTGGACGATAAATATCAAACGTGATTCCCTGTTGGGAGCATCACTTGTACTTGCTGCGTATATCTTAGCAATGTTTGCCTACATGGGGATTTATGGAATTCAGTATTCCAAGCTTACTCTATTTGGCTTTCTCGGATTCTTTTTTTTGATTATTGCATGTGCGGTATTTACACCATTTCTGTTCCTAGATCTTGGTCGAATTTCCAACGTTGTTGTGGCCAACTGGAAAACTGTGCAGGAAGAGGGTGCGACTCATGTTGTAGGTGTAGTTGGAGCCTTGGGGTTTTTACTAGGGTATATTTTTTTAGGAATTGATACACTTCGCGCAAAGGTTTTCAATAAATGGCCTGCTATTCTGTTAATCATAGCAGCCATTATGCCACTCATTTATACCTGGGTTCCTATTGGTAAATTGTTACCTCGAATCGGAGGATTGGCTCTGATTGGTTTTGGCATAAATCTTTGGGTTCTCACAAGGGACTTGGAAAATTGATTAGAGCTTGTCTTGCAGTGGCACTAGATAAATTATTTACCATCCTTCTTTGTTAACTTTAAATTGCTTCAATAAAAATTGTACAACCAAAATCATGAGAATATTTATCCTAGTCATTTACATTGTCTCTAGCCTTACCGGCTTAGCTCAAACTCTAGAAATTTGGCCAATGGCCAATGAAGGTGTTATGATCAAAGTAGGCGAGCAACAAGTCATCATAGATGGTCTGTTCAAGTCTACCTATCCACAGTTTGCCAGCACACCAGCTTCTATCTACGAAAAACTACAAAACAGCATTGCTCCTTTCAATATGGTAGAACTCATACTTGCCTCGCACAAGCACTCGGACCATTTCACAGTACCAGAGATTGCCAGGGTACTAAAGGGAGCAGATCAAACGCAACTCTACGTAAATGAAGAGATGGCGGAAGAGATGAGAAGTAGTCCGATGTGGACGATGATTAGCAAGCGTGTCACAGAATTTCCATACGCTGAGGAAACAGTCTATGTACGTGGAGATATTAAGGTGCGAACCTTCCCAATCCTCCATGCACGGAAGAAGCCCTCAGAAATGAAAAACACAGCCCATGTAATTACAATAGATGGTTTCAATATTATGCATGTTGGTGATGCCACGCATGGTCAGCAAGACCTGGTTGACCTAAATGTGAGCGAACTGGATTTGGATGTACTGATTCTACCCTTTTGGTTTGTGCGTGATCAATTTGGCCAATCTTTTGTTGAAAAAAACCTTCCTGCACGCAAGTACTTTATCAATCACATTCCTCCTGCTCAATTGAAAAACGTCATAGATTTATTGGGGGATCAACCTGATATGATCGTGATGGGTAAAGAAGTATTTCGATTCGAAAAATAGTTTTTAAGGATCGCTATAGTTAGAAGGCAATCTCTTCTACTTTTGCCGCAAAAGGCACTCCTCATGAACCTAAGCACTCCCCTTGGACGATTAAGATTTGTTGCGATTGCAGAAGGAATTAGTTATCTCCTTTTTGCCATTACCATGCCACTCAAATATGGATTGGGCATGACCGAGCCAAATTTTATTGTTGGTGCTGCGCATGGGTTTCTGTTTGTTCTTTACGTTGGTCTTTGCTTGCAAAATAGCTGGATTCACCATTGGAATCTCAAGATATCGTTGCTCATCTTACTAGCTTCTCTCGTTCCTTTCGCAACATTTTATGCGGACGCTAAGCTTTTTAAGAAAGCGTAATTAGTCAATTATCGAGTGACATTTCACTAATTTTAGCCACTTAAGACCTATTCCTATGAGCTTCACCGAACTTCTTTCTTCGCATGGTTATTCATGCGAACCCGAAACAAAAACCACTGGATTTATTCCAATTGAAGGTACCTCAGTAAGTATGCCATTCACATTAGTTAGAGGAGCCACTGCTGGTGAGAATCTTCTACTTACCGGAGGTGTTCATGGGGGAGAATATCCATGCATTGAAACAGTCATTCGTCTTGCACGTGAGCTGAAACCTGAGACAGTGAGAGGTAATATTTTACTGATTCACCCTGTAAACACGGCAGCTTTTCTCGCTAGAATGCAGTACTACGGTCCGTACGATGGAAAGAACTTGAATCGGGTTTTTCCTGGCAAAGCCAGGGGGACTGTTAGTGAACGAATAGCCTATGTAGTCAATCAATATCAGCAGGCTTCGGATTTCTACATAGACTTACATGGTGGCGATATCCATGAATCGCTGGTGCCATTCGTCATATATTCTACAATGGGCACTGCTGAGGTAAATGAAACATCTAGGAAGGTCTCGGCACTTTTGGGATTTCCCTATGTGGTGGGTGCGCCAGCTGAAGGAGCGTCGATTGGTGGAGCTGCTGGATCAGGGGTCCCCGGCCTTCTAGCTGAGCTTGGTCAATGCGGAAGGTGGAGTGAGTCGGAGGTTGAAGAGTACCTGAAAGCCGTCCGTAATGTATTGCGATCTTTTGATTCCATTTCTGGAAATGTTGTCCAGCATGAGGTTCAATATCTAGAAAAGATGGTGGTTGGCAAGGCAACAGAAGATGGCTGTTGGTATCCTTCCAAGCAACTGAAGGATACTGTTACCAAAGGGGAAAAAATCGGAGAAATTAGGGATTTTTTCGGGGAAAAAAAGAGTGAATTCTTCGCAGAAGAGGCAGGTCGTATTTTGTATTTAGTCACCTCATTGGCAATAACGGCAGACGATCCGCTGTACGCAGTTGGTGTAAGTTGAATTCAAGCTGCAGCAGCTGTGGCATCAATTTTTTTCATCCTCGCTACTCGCCTGGATTTTGTTCTCATGGATGGAATAAAGATCCCAAGTATGTAATTACTAAACATGAACCATGCAAAATTGTTGACGTTCAGGACCGGATCAATTTTCGGAGCTAGTTCTTTATGCTTCTCAGGGAGTTCGCTCCAATGTAAACTTGTGGCTACATGATGAGCTGTATGATACCCATTGTTCAACAAAACGAAGTTCATGATGGCACCTGTGAAATTTCTTGAGTTATTAAATTCATCCTCTTCATCCGCATGAACATGTTGAATGTAGTTAAAGATCAATACAGCAAACATAGACACCTGCTGAGGGACCACTACAAAAATCAGGGCCTTCTTCCAGTCAACAATTAACGCAACAACTACAACTGAAATGACACAAATCCATTGTAGCCAGCAGAGGTAATACTTCTCCTTATTTTTTGACTTTAACCCTTTGAAGTATGTTCCCACTGCTTTTTGTTGAAAGTACCCACTGATGGATGGGTAGCTAAGGAGCGTCAAAAGATTGTTTTTTTCAGAGTACCTAAAAGTTCTTGTATAATCTTCCTGTGTGTTAATGTGTCTATGATGATTCATATTATGAGTGGGGATCCACGCATACACTGGAAATCCATAGAAAACAGATAGCCAATTGTCAGTCAGTACATTTAGCCATTTGTTCTTCCACATGGTTAAATGTTGATGATTATGGGTCATTACTGATACGGATACTGCCAGCACCAATTGCATTGAGTACAAAAGGATAAAGAGTGCCTGGTTCATTTGGGATGACCATTGCCAAAGTACAACAAGCAATGAGGTCGTGACAATCATGTAAACAACTGATCTCACATCGGCTAGATATCTAAGCATATCAAATTAGGTAGGTCGACACTAGGTTTTAGGTGGCTTAAAGCTAAACAATAATGTGATCAAAACTGTCGTCTGAATAATAGAGGCAGGAAATAGATGTGTCCTTGCAAGGTAACGATAAGCTCTGGTGGATTTGCGTCTCAAGAACTAACTACTGCTAAGCTCCAGGCAATGTGAATCTGAAAGTGCTCCCCTCGCCTTCTATGCTTTCGACTTCTACTGTTCCGCCATTCTTTTCGACAAATTCCTTCACTAAAATAAGACCTATTCCCGTCCCTTTTTCGTCCACAGTTCCAGCTGTTGTATACAATTCCTTGTCAAAGATCTTCGTCAGATTGTCTTGACCTATTCCAACGCCATGATCTTTTACGCTAAACTCAACCACTCCATTTTTCTTCACGCAACCTACTTTGATTGAACCCCTTTTTTTTGAAAACTTTATTGCATTTGAAATGAGATTTCTCACTACCACCTTCGTCATGTTCATATCTGCGCTCACATACTGTGTTCCTGGAAGTGAATTTTCGAGTTCAAGCTCCTTATGTGAAGCCTGCATCTCGAACAATTTGAAATTCTCTTCTACGATGGGCGACAATGAAATTTTCTCTGGAGTTATGGTCAGACCATCAAGCTGTGACCTGGACCAATTCAGTAAGTCGTTTAACAGGTCCTTAACTTCTCCGATTTGCAAGGTCAGTATTTTGCCAAGTTTCTTGAACTCATCGTCAGATATTTCTCCTTTACCCATTACATCGAGCAAGGAGTAGCATGAATTGATTGGACTTCTCAAGTCATGTGAAATGATTGAAAACAAGCGATCCTTGATGTGATTTAATTGAGTTAACTCATTGTTCTGATTCTGCACATCTTGCGTCCGAAGTTCTACCAACTCTTGCAACTGCTTGTTGCTGACATGTAATGTTCTAACGCGTGCTTTATACAATAGAAATATTGCTCCACCAAGCGTAAAAGCCAGCAAAACGTAAAACCATGCAGTCTCATAGAAATAGGCTTCCTGACAAAAATGAAACTCAACTGGCTTGTCGTTCCACACGCCATCGGTGTTGGAGGCTAGCACCTGAAAAGTGTACTCTCCTGGTGGCAAATTACTGTAATAGGCTGTTCGGCGATCTCCAGCCTCTATCCAGCCCTCGTCAAAGTTTTCCAGCCGGTATCGGAATTTGATTTTTTCAGGAGCATAGAAATTAAGAGCCGCATAGTGAAATTCATTGTATCGCGTGCCAGGGCCGAATCGGACATCATCTCCATCTTTCAATTCCAGCCCATCACTAAGCACTGAAGTCAACATCACCTTTGTTGCCAAATTGCTCACTTCAAGTTTGGTGGGATCAAGAATGGAAAGACCACGAAGTGTTGATACTAGAATATGGCCTTCTGAACTGGAATCAGACACAGAAACACCCGTGACTTGATCAGTCCGCATTCCTTCAGACTTATTGAGTAGCAACGTGGTTGAGAGGGACCGAATTTGATTATCAAGTAGATGCTGAACTTCGTTCCGATCAATACGTACCAATCCCTTATCGGTAAAAAGCCAGAAGTAGTCATTTATAATAACCTGAAAGACTGTGTTGGAGGGAAGTCCGTGAGTCTTTGTTATTGATTGGAACTTCTCATCCTTGTATCTAGTGATGCCAGAATTAGTGCTAACCCAAAGAGTACCATTCTGATCTTCATCAATTCCAAAAATGATATTACTTTCCAATCCCTCTGCGTCGGCGAAGGATTGAAAAGTATCATCTTGCAAAAGAAGCAACCCACCTCCATTAGTACCTACCCAGACCCTATCCTGACTATCTACAAGCAAGGATAGAATAAATTCATTGCTCAACCCATGTGCTGTCCCATACGATCGCATTTCCCCACTTTCAACACTGTACCTATTTAACCCTTTGGCAGTACCAATCCACAAGTCTCCATTTTGGGCTTCAGATATTCTTCGAACTCGATTGTTCGACAGACCCTCCCGAGTCGTTATTCTTTTTACAATTCGTCCATTTTGATACAATACCAGACCAGCGGAAGTGCCAATCCACAGTTGACGACGAGAGTCACAAAGAATGTCTCTGATTGTATTAATAGCTGGAAAGTCACCTAATTTGTTACTAGTCACTTTTCCTTTCTCAAGATATGATATCCCATTCGCTGTGCCGATCCAAACTTTACCTTCGCCCTCGTGAGTAACATAGACTACCTCGTCTTGCAGCCCCTCTAAGAGACCATAATTAATAAATTTGCCATCCTTAAGTCTGTTAAGTCCCCCGAAGTAGGTTCCTACCCAAAGTATCCCTTCACCATCTTCAGACAATGCTTGAATTGTATTGTCTGCTAACCCTTGATCGTTGTCAAGCACATCTATCACACCATCTCTAAATCTAACCAGGCCGTGGTCTGTCCCCAGCCATGTCGTACCTTGAGAATCATGTAGAATTTCATTCACATAATTGTGCGGTAGTCCATTTGCAGTGGTGTAGGATTCTGAAGGTTTTCCATTTTCAAATAAGGTCAAACCACCCTCAGTCCCAACCATTAGTTGCCCCTCGTTTCCAACATGGATAGATCGAACGGAATTGTTGACTAAACCCTGATCAACAGTATATTGCTCGACAACGCCATTTGCGGAGTATTTAAACAACCCCAGTCCAGACGTTCCTATCCAGAGATTATTGAAGGCATCAATTTCACTGCAGTAGACAAAGGCTTGTGAAAGCATAGGATGATCAACTCTTTGCAAGACGTCATCCTCTACAACAGCCATCCCACTTCGTGTTCCAATCCACATTTTTCCATTATGATTTTCGGAAATTGATGTGATTACAGGGCTTACCAAATCCTCGCCAATGTCAATAAAGGAAAACACATCGTCTTTGTACTTGATCAAAGAGCCGTCATCCGATCCAATCCATAGAAATCCATCGGTAGACTCCTGGAGTGACCGAATTCCATTTACTGCTAAAAGTTCAGGGAATTCCGTAAAATTTGTTCCGTCAAAGCGGGCTAGACCAGAATACGTCGCAATCCAAAGATACCCATCGTTGGTTTTCTCAATATCCAGAATTCCGTTATTTGGTATACCATTTTCTGTGGTCCAGCTATCAATGATATACTGCGTAAGTCTCTTATTTGGATTTAGGCCTTCTTGAGAAATTGCGCCTTCAGGTGAAAGCAAAAACACAATACTTGTCAGGGACAGTATTCGTTTGATTCCTTTATACATTGCCTGGCCAAAAGTCATGTAGCTGGCAAATTCTTGAATGATATGTTAAAAGTCGTTCCTTTCCCTAATTCACTATCTGCATCTATCTTTCCACCCATTGCCTCCATCTGGTTTTTGGTGATGTACAGACCAAATCCTCGCGAATCTTTGTTGGTGCTAAATGTTTCATACATTCTAAACAGCTTCTTTGCATTCTTTTTCATATCTATACCGATTCCATTATCTGATATGATTAGAATGGTAGAATCGTTCTCCTTTTTTGCACTTATTCTGAGGCTCAGTGCAACGTCCGATGATCTGTACTTTATCGCATTATCTATAATATTAAGTAAGACACTGTCCAGGTAAGCAGGAACAACTCTGATCTCTAATTTTTCGGGAATATTGATGGTTACACTGACGTGGTTCTCCACAATATCGCTGCTCAAAACTTGCAAGGTGTTCTCTACCTCTTGCTTTAGGTTTCTAAACTCTAATGGTGTTTCAAGTTTTTGATTCACCGTAATGATCTCATTTAAATTTTGGATAGTCTCCTCCAGTTTAGATGCACTAATCTTTAACATATCAAACAGTTTAGCTCTGTCATCGTTATTTGGGCTCTCCTGCAAAAAACGTACAAGCGAACTCATGTTGGCACTATGTGATCTAATATTATGAGAAATGATATGAGCAAAATTCTGTAGCCTTTTATTCTGATCTTCAGTAACAATCAGCAAGTTTTCCAACTCATTTTGCTTTTCCAATTTTACAGTAACATCGCGCAGAATGCCATGATGAAAGAGAATTGTTCCATCAGCGTCGTACTCGTAATAACTATGGTCTTCCACCCATATTTTGGATCCATCCTTCCTTTTCAAAGGGTACTGATCTTCAATATGATCAGCCATAATCTTGCGATCTTCTTTCTCGAAGTAGAGATCGGTATTTATGTCTATGGCCAGTAGTTCATCGACCGACCCGTAGCCCAGCATTTCGACCATCGCTGTGTTTACCTCAACAAATCTTCCTTCGGGAGTGCTCTTGTAAATGCCGTCAAGCGAATTCTCAAACAATCTTCGGTATCGCTCTCCAGTTTCAAGGAGTTCAAACTGAGCTTTCCGAGACTCTGTAATATCCTCCGTGTGTATTTGATAATGCATCTTACCGCCAAAGGCGACAGCAGAGACATGAGCTTCAGCTAAAAAAACTTCACCACTTTTCTTCTTGAACTTAACCTGCGGAATTACAAAAGACGCCCCCTCCTTGACTTTTCTTCGAGCGTAGGCAATCAGATCTGCATCTTCTGGAGATAGTAGAGATTCCATTGGATGTTTACCAAGGATGCATTCTTTGGTTTCGTAACAGAACTGCTTTAGGAAGGCACTGTTTACGTTCGTTATTTGCTCTAGATCATGAACGAAAATCGCAACTGGAGAATACTCAAAAATATTCTCAAACTGCTTCTTCAGTTCTAAAGTGGCATTATCAGTAGCTGGCATCTACTTAAAGATAGTGTTTAAACGAAGAGTATGAAAGTTCTAATTCTTAGAGAATTCAATTACAAAAGTAGTCCCTTTTTTCAGTTCGCTTACAACCACAATCCTACCATGATGTCTATTAGCGAATTCTTTAACGAGGATAAGCCCAAAGCCTAAGCCTGTCTGACACACTTTCGGAAGGCCCCTCCCACCTAGGAGGAATAGTGAAGATGCCTACCTGAGGAAGATTCGACTGAACCCTTGTGTGGCAGAGAAGTTTTTTAAGTTAAGTAGTAACCTGTCAAAATTTAGTTACTCCATTTTCTGCCAAAATAGTAATGAGATGCCGGTAAGTATGGCCTAATAGTAGGTTAAAACCTAATCCTGTTGTTATTATCAAGTGAAAATATCAAGAAAGTACGTGTTGAATTCATAGATTCTTTCGAACTTAAAGAATCGTTACAGTCACCACCTGAAATGAAAGTCAAACGAAACAAGAAGTGGACGAACACCATTAAGAAATTCGCAGGTGTTATGCCCTTCTATTGTCTACCGAGGAAATTGCAAGATTTGATCGATCTTGTCAAGCTCGCGGAAAATGAAAACAAGCGAATTAGAGCTATTGGTTCTGGGCACTCTTATTCAGACGTCACGCTACCTGAACACTATTTGGTAGATCTGAAAAGGATGAACAGACTTCTCCCAATCGATAGAAAAACGATCAACCCAGCTTTTGATAACCTAAACCTTGTACATGTTGAAGCCGGAATGACAATCCGAAGATTTAACAGAAAAATGGATCACCAAGGACTTTGTGTCAAAAATATGGGGGGCCTAGACGATCAAACACTGGGAGGTGCCATTTCTACAGGAACACATGGTACTGGCCTGAATCTACCCTCCTTTCCTGGAATGGTTCGATCCATGATACTTGTTACTCACGAAGGAAGATGCTTGAGGATTGAGCCAACAAATGGTCTCACAAACAGCTTAGAACATAGCGAACACGGTGTTGAGCTCGTTCAGAATGACAAGGTTTTCTACAGTGCCTTGGTTCACTTAGGGTGCTTTGGCATTATGTATTCCTTCGTTCTGGAATTGGAGGACATGTATTACCTGGAGGAAACCAAAACCTTAGAGCAATGGAAAAATGTAAGGTCCACGCTTGAAGATCGAAGTATTTTCAAAGAAGATGACGGTGCTCCGATACGAGGTGTTGCGATCCAGATAAATCCATACACAAATAGTGAAGGAGACCATAGTTGCATTGTGGTTCGTTACCGTTTGTTAGACTCAAAACCAGATCGAACGTGGAAGGATATTACAAGAAACTGCATTGATATGATTGCCAGCTACCTTCCATTTACCTATCTCTATCTTCGCTGGATAGCCAGACACGAAGCGCACAAAATCCCAAAAACACTTGAACGGCGATTAATGTCTCTACATGCCCTTCGATATGTAAATAAGGGCTACAGAGTGTTGTATCAAGGAGCAGAGTATATCAGAAACAGAGCCTATGGAAGTGAGTTCGCTTTTGACTTAACCAACGGGAAAATAAACTTTATTGACGCGTTAGAAAGCCTATTTTTTAAAGCTGCAGAAAACAAGGCAAAGGGTTTCTACCAAACAGCTCCGATGGGTTTGCGTTTCGTTGATAAATCTCCAGCTTATCTATCTCCAGAGTTCAACAAGAAGGTAGCTTACATTGATACGCCATTTATGCTGAACACACCACAACTCGATCAACAGTTGCTGGCTTATCAAGAAATCATGCTTGAATATTCCGGAATTCCTCATTGGGGAAAAATCAACTCTATATTGAATGAAAAGCCTGAGGTTATCAAAGCGAATTTCCCTATGCTCAAGGAGTGGCAAGAAGTGTTTCAAAGCTTAAATCCTGGGAATCTGTTTAGCAACCAATTTAGTGACCGGTTGAAGCTCGGTTCTTTATAAATCTATTTTTAAGTCCTTCACGAATCGCATGTCTCAGAAATAAACTATTCATCACAAAGTCTCATTATCAAGAGTTTTGCAGTCAATCCGCACATCTGAAGAACTTTTTCCCTACTTAAAACATCATACCATGTAAATGCTGTAACCTTTCTGGAAAGGCTGAGTACACCTTTGGAAACTAATCTGACTTAAAAGCATGCTGAAAAATTATTTCCTCACCTCTCTTAGACATTTAATAAAACAACGATTTTTCACATTGGTCAATGTCCTCGGGCTTGCCATTGGTTTATCCGCATTTTGGCTAATCAGCCATTACGTCAATTATGAGCGTGGTTACGAAAATTTCGTAGAATATGGTGATAATATGTACAGAGTACAACTCGATGTACACCGCAACGGAGAATTAATCTACAAAAGCTCAGAGAACTACGCTGGAGTTGGTTCGGCCATGAAGGATGAGTATCCTGAGGTCTTAGACTATGGTAGATTGTACAACATGGGATCTAAGAACAATGTTGTCATTACATGGGAAGATGCTCCGAACGAACCTGTGGTATTTAAACAGCGGAAATTCTTGTACGCAGATGCTTCAATTTTGCGGCTCTTCTCCTATGAAATGGTGGAAGGAGATCGTGACATGGCATTGGAAGAACCTTTCACAATTGCCATCTCAGAGTCAATGGCAAAAAAGTATTTCGGTGGCGAAGATCCAATGGGAAAGACCTTGAGACTTGAGGATGATGATTTCAATGATGAGCCATGTATCGTCACAGGGGTCTTTAAAGATTCTCCACCAAACACGCACTTAAAATTCGATGTACTCATTTCATTTCCAACCATTTATGGTCGATACGACGGTGCAGTCCAACGATACAAGACAGGCTGGGGTCGCAAGGATTACTATACTTATGTTCGTCTTGAAGAAGGTGCAGACCCAAAGCTCTTGGAGGAGAAACTTCCAACCTTGGTACAGAAATTCAAACCTGAACTTGCTGAGCAAAACGGTGAAGACATCCTACTTCTTCAACCGATCAAAGACATTCACCTCACTTCGCGTTTGACCGATGAAGCAGAAATAAATGGCAATCAGGAAGCTGTTTTGTATTTATCAATTATCGCTTGGTTCATTATTGTCCTCGCGGGGATCAACTACATTAACCTTAGCACAGCAAAGTCTGTTGAGCGATCTAAAGAAGTCGGCTTAAGAAAAGTTGTTGGCTCACAAAAATCTCAACTGATCATGCACTTTTTGATTGAATCTCAGCTGGTGTTTCTCTTTTCTATATTGGTAGGGTTTATTTTGACAGCATTGATTACTCCTGTATTCAATTCCATTGGCGGCACACCAAACGATTACGTAATCTGGTCTCAGCCATGGTTTTGGATCAGCGCGGGTATCTTCTGGTTTTTCGGGTCACTTGTCACTGGCTTCTACCCAGCCATTGTCCTGTCCTCATTTAAGCCCGTAGAGGTTCTAAAAGGGCAATTCAAAGGAAAGAGTGAAGGAATTTTTCTTAGAAGAATCTTGGTCGTCTTTCAATTTGCCACCTCCGTGGCATTGATCATTGGCACAATGGTCGTTTACGAGCAAATGTCCTTCATGCAGAACCAAGACTTGGGCTATACTACAGAACAAATAATGGTAGTAGAACGGCCATCGAAGAGAGATACGTCAAGTACCGTTTCACAAAACAACTTTGTGTCTTTTAAGACTGCTCTAGCTGATCAACCGATGATATCAGGAATGTCGGGGTCCGATATGCTACCGGGTAAGAAGATAAGATTCAAAACTCCTTTGAGACGATTAGATCAAGATCCATCTCAAGGTACATCGTTTGCTCTAAGTGGGAATGATTATGACTTCTTTGGTCAAATGGAAATGGAGTTTGCGGATGGTCGAAATTTCTCTAAAGATTTTGTAAAAGATGCTGACACTTCAATCGTTGTAAACGAATATGGAGCCAGAGCTCTCGGCTTTACACCAGAAGAGGCTATAGGAAAGTACATTTCGATCGATCAGTTTAGATGGAAGCCACAAATTATTGGTGTAATCAAGGATATTCACAATGAATCTGTTCATGAAGCCATGCAGCCTCTTGCCTTCTATCTTCGTGAGTTCAATCATGAATACATGATGGTTAAAATGAGCACTAGCAACATTGAAGAAACCATTGATGCTGTAGAGCAGCAATGGAACAAGAGCTTTGCTGGGAATCCCTTCGAGTTCTTTTTCCTTGACGATTACTTCAATAGCTATTATGAGGCGGAGAGAAATTTCAGGGATCTTTTCTTAGTTTTTACAATCCTGGCAATCAGTATCGGTTGCCTTGGGCTGTTTGGACTCTCCTCCTACACTGCTATACAGCGGACCAAGGAAATTGGGATTAGAAAGGTTCTCGGATCATCAACTCCAAGTATAGTTAAACTTATGTTTAAGGATTTTCTTGTTTTAATTTCGATATCAAATCTTATCGCCTGGCCATTGGCCTGGTACTTCCTAAAGGGTTGGCTTGAAAACTATCCATATCATGTTCAAATCAATTTTGTGCTCTTCGCTATTGCCTCCTTTTTTGTGCTGCTGATTGCATTTCTTACTGTAAGTTATCATACGCTCAAAACAGCACAGCTAGATCCTGCTAAGACGTTGAAGTATGAATAACTAACAGAAAACAGTTAGAAGTAGGCCGTTACCTGAACATTTCCAGTGTGAATAGCTTTGTTGTTTTCAGATTTTCGGCCATTGTACAGGAGCGACAGTTGCATCCCCTTTGACATCTTTTGCTGCCAGTTGATCTGCCATGTTTGATTTGTTCCTGGTTGCAACGCATCCAAAAGCAGGTAAGCAAGATATGTGGTCTGGTCACCACTAAAGTCAATATTTACCCATGAAAAGGAGCTTCTCAGTGAACCAGTGCCGCTTTTATTCCAGGTGAACTCGCCAATATATCGCTGAATCAGGGAACTCTCTGCAGATATTTCCAGCAATTCATTTCTCTTGTTTTCCCTTTTATACTTCCCGATTAGTCGTAGAGATTTTGTTGGTTGCCAAATTAGTTGGGGCTCATAGGAATCAGACAAAATTTTGAAGTTACGACTGTCTAGAAAATCAGATCTGTTGACGAAATCCCCATAAGTTGATGTCAGCCGAAACGTGTAATCACTACTGAGGTCCATCTTCAAATTGGAAATCAACTCTTGTTTTTCTTTAAGTTCAAATCCCTGTGTTAGCAATTGCTTGTTATCAGAAGTCCTTAGAGAAAAATCTCCGGCAAATCCTCTCCCATTACGATTAAAGAACATGGTATACCTTCTCTGATCTTGTACAGACAAAAAGGATGTATTATCAAGCTTGAGCGAAAATGGATTCAAGCGTTCGTTATAACTATCGGAAGTAGTACGGTAATTAACATTCAAATTCACGTTTGCAGAAAATCGAGATAGAAAGGACTTCATTCCCCCTTGTCTCCTCCATGAACGTGGCAACCTCGCATCAATAGTATGAATGTAAAATGTCTGAAAGGAGGTGATATAATCGTCGGTCGGGGTGAAAATCTTTACATAGTTTCTTTCATCTGGATTGATTGCTTCGAAAAATTCATTCAAGTCTTGAACACCATCACTGTTCTGATCTCTCCAAGTATGCGTGCCTTCACCAGTAATCACGGGTAGGTACACAAATTCGCGTCTCAGTTCTCGGCTGTTTCCAGTTGAAAAAGAGAAATTCTGCGTCAAACTGTTCTTAAAGTAGTTGCTGAGCCAATTGATTCGTCCAGAGATAATTTCACCATTTCCAGAATTTAATCCGAGCCTGTCAACAGTAGATCGGTAGTTGAAATCTATGTTCCAGGTATTCCGTATTCTTGATTTTGAAAAGTTGAGCAGCAGGTTTTTGGAGCTTATGAAATCCTGCATTACTCCGTCTACGGGCAATCTATCCTCACGAAGGATATACGAGGCTTTGAAGTTGCTAAGAAGCGAATCGCCGCTCGCTAAGTAGAATTCATGTGAGCGAAAATGCATTCTCGAAGAAATCACGCTATCCTGTCGACTTAGTTGATTTTCATCTATCGTAAACTTGTATCCAGGTATCACGTCAAATTTTTGAAAGCTAAGGTCGCTTTCCGACTCCAGCCATTTCGAAGTTAACTGACCTTGATCGCCATTTAGTAGGGAGTGACTGGAGGTTAAACGCAATGACCCCAGTTCCTGATTGAACTGCCCTTGCTGCTGCAGGCCCTTCATAAAAGAGCCTCGTTCTCTATAATTTGCTCCATAATTGATTTTGTTATGCTGATTCTTTTCTAGCTCAACTTCAGCAAATACAAGCAAGTCAGAGACCGCCTGCAATGTGTCCACATTCAGATCCCAATTCCTATCAAATTCGATAGATCTATAGCGATCAATGAAAGAGAAACTCTTAGAATCATACTCCATTGCAATTGAAGCTGACAATTGATAGTCAGGTATAAATGAGTTTCTTCCGCTTGTTCGAAAGCCACCATGGTATGCCAGTCCTGAATTATCATCGTCGTCCAAATTGGAAAATAGGTTCTGATCCGTATTTGAAAAAGCACCTTCGAAAAAGAATTGGTCATAAATACTCAAGTCCACAACCGTACCGACGTTAAACAGCTGCCTACTGTTTGGCAAAGGCACCAAGGCTCCTGGTTGATACCTCCCCTGTCGGACACCATTTAATGGCGAAATCCATCGGTAGATGCGACCATTAGAACTTGTCTGCAGAAGCTCATAATCTCCATTTCCTAATCCTACATCTGAAAAAGTAGTAGCAAAGAGTTCCTCATCTGGGTCAATCGAATTCTCAAATACCACATGGGGAGAACCATCAAAATCTAGCGTGTCAACCTTTCGGTAAAGAATTCTATTTTCATCAAAACTAACAGAATCAACACCCGAAATAAACGCTTGATCCACTTGATCCCCAATCAGTAGCAACTGATCCAGATCGCTCTGATTAGGGCTAAATCCGAAGTTTGAATTGGGGTTGTCACGCTCTCTGTAAAAGCCAGAGTAGAATTTAACTCCCTCCTTTTCAACCTCTTGACTTACGGAGATATTTGATCTTGAATAGAACTGCTCAGTATATTCGAAATCAGCTCTAAGTCTTGAAAACTGGGTGACAATGATGTGGTTATTGAAGGTGACTTCTCCTAAATTGTAATCAATCACATAGTCTCGGTCAAACCCTCTTTGCATCAGTTTACCGTCCAAGAATACCTTCTCGGAATCTGCCAGAACTATGATGAACCGTTCTCCATTTGGGCCTCTGAGTTTGTAGGGACCATTTAATCCTTCAATTGCTTGAATGACTGTTGAGGCAAACTTTCCCTTTGAAACAGCCCCTGAAACAATTGAACTAGACTTCCACCGATTTTCTGAGTTTTCATACGAAACTTGAAGGCCTTGAACATTCTTGTGATACCTCAGGAAATAGTCTTCCTGCACCTGATTGTTCAATACTATGTCTCCAGCAGTTACGGACAAGTTATCGTTATAGAGTTTGATAAACACGTTATCGAAATCTCTGATTTGCTGCGTATTTCCTTCTGGTTGATAAGGAATGTTTTGGTCTGTAACCACAGCCGAAACATAAAGATTATCAGCTACTTGACCATTCATTTGTAAATTAAGACTTGAATTAACGAATACACTTTGACGGTTCCCAAAAGACACTCCTCGAGTAATAGCTCCGTACTTTTCAATGCCTTCAAAATCAAAGAGTTCTTCCTTTATTATTGGTGTACTCTTCGACTCGATTTGGACTCCAATACTTGTGTCGTCATAGGTGGAAATGTCCCGATTTTTGTGTTCCAGCAATAACAACTCTGAAAGAGTACGATAGCAAACCTCAACAGAATCCAGATCGGAGGTGATGAGTATGTTACCCGATTCTTCATCATACTTATAGGAGGATGCGGTGCTGATGGATTCGGATTCAACAACAACAGAATCAAGTTCAATTTGCTGGTTGGTCGGGATATTTTTACACTTCAGGTTTTGAGAGACGATTGTGAAAGAACTAAGAAAAGACAGACTAAGAAGCAGCCAACGGCATAGTAATGAAGAAGGTGGTTCCCTCATTCTTCTTTGACTCAAACCAAATAGTACCACCCGCATTCTCAATTCCTTTTTTCGCTAGGGCTAAACCAATGCCACTACCGGAAGATTTTGTACTAAAATAATTCAGGAATATCTTATCCTTCAATGCATCGTCAATCCCTTTTCCATTATCACTGACAATCAGTTCACATTTGTCTGCCTTGGTTGCTAGTTTGACGTGTATTTCCGAGTTTCCCTGCTCCACCGCCTGTATGGAATTCAGCACAATGTTGTTGATGATACGCTGAAAAATATCCTTGTCTGCATGAATAAAGATAGAGTCCGAAATATCAGTTGTGATCTTCACATCATCAGAATGGTACAGGCCCACAACTTGTCGCAGCAGTTTACTGAAATCGAGATCGGTGTTATCTGGTGCTGGCATCTCCGCGAACGCGGAAAATGAACTAGCAATTTGGCTTAGTGTATCAACCTGAATCAGAAGTGACGAAAGGGTTTCATAGTCTTTGGACCCTTCTTCATACTTCCGCAACAACTGTTGAATCTTCAGTTGCATGGGAGTTAATGGGTTTTTTATTTCATGAGCTACCTGCTTCGCAATCTCTTTCCAAGCCACCTCCTTCTGACTCCTAACAAGTGCAGACTTGCTCTGTTCCAACTTCACCAACATCGAGTTGTAGTCTCTTACAAGGGAACCAATTTCATCAGAGGACTCATACAATATAGGCTTGTTTTCCTCCTGTAATGTGATCTTACTGATCTTATCCGCCACCATCCGCAGTGGCTTCATGAGGTTATTTAGGATCATACTACCGAACAAAATTGCGATGACGAAGATTAGTCCGAAGATGCTGACCAAACTTCCAAAAACTTCCAATTGTTGGCGCTTCAGGTGATTTTTTGAATCAAAGAAGGGCATAGCAATGAATCCAACTATCTGATTGTCCTGATTGTTAAGAGTTGCATAACTCACTTTGTACTCAAGGTCACCGATAGACTCATCAGAAATAGTACTCAAATTTTCCTTTTGAATTAGCTCTGAGAATACAATCGGATTAACTAGATCACTCTGTAAGCCAAGGTCAAAAATTTCCCTTTGACTAGTCGCTACCAGTTTTCCATGAATATCATACAGACTGAGGTCAGCCTGAATGAAATCCCTTGCCTTGGCCAAGGTCTGACCAGTTATCTCTGACACGGAACTCTCTATATCGTCACTCAATAGCTCTGATATATACAACGATTGTTTGAGATAACTTCGATTGATCTCCTCACGGTAGGAAGTATTTAGAGAATTTAAGAGTGCAAACCCTGCAGTAAATAGCGGAATAATGAAAGCAAGTCCGAGGTAGAGCTGAATCTTACCAGTAAAATTCAATCTGGCTTCTTTAAGATTGAGAGAGCTCAGCAATACGATGGAGCCTAGAAAAAATAACGACAATAGAAAAAAGAATGAAAAGTTAGTCAGTTGCATACCAAAACCGTACTTCTTACTAATGATCAAGATAACGCGATCATCGACTGTCCTAACTCCGTAGTAATGTCTCCCTTTCTTTTCAATCCCCTCATCAAAAATATTAACATCTTCAAAGTCACGTACTTCAGGCCACTCACCCTGACCAAACTTGCTCCTTTGAAATAGGATATCGCCATTTTTAAATACCGCATAGTCGTAATCGTCAGATGGCACATAATACTTATTGTCGGTCAAGAGTGCAGGAAAAACAGAAGTGGGAACTCGCTTCTTAAGTTCCAGGCTTACTACCGAATCATCTAGGTCACAGAGGTAGTTAAAAGTAGTGCCATCATCTATTAAATAAATACCGCGATAATCCGAGACATGATCTTCGGTCATCAAAGATTTCAACTTACCATACAAAATTGAGTCTGATGGTTCTACTACCACAACATCGTACTTATCGAAGTACGGATTGAGCAACTGCTCCTTGACCATTTGCTCTGAATCTTTGCCTGAACTACTTCTCTTTTCAACCATTATCTGATTCAGATAGTACTCACCCAGAACATCCTTCTTGATCAGCAAATAGTTAGCGAACTTCTTTTTTGAATCAAGCTCAGACTTCTCGTAGTATTTGTAAACACTGTACGAAAGGATGCCCGATGAAATAACACTAATGATTAGGGCAAATTGAAGGTTCTCATATTTAAACTCCTTCAATCGACTACCCCATTGAAGTCTGCTAGTCCCAATAGTGACAAGTACAAAAATTAAAGCAACCAGTACCGACGTTAGGGATATTGCAACAAAGGGAAGTGGTAATACCAACAGAAAACCATAAAACCATTTGTCGGGTCTCGAGCGGCGTATCGATCCAACTAAGCGAAATGAAACTAGAAATGCACTTCCGATAAGTAGAATGATACAAAGGAACGAAAAGACTCGCATGTACCCGAATTCAATACTTTGTCCTACATCCAGCAAAATTTGAGAATTAGTCAAAATACGCCACAGGACCCAGAAGATCATAACGCTCAGAAGTTGACTTAATGCTGCTGTCATGTACAAATTGACTCCAGACAACCATGCAGCATTTACCCTAAATTTTCTAGACCAACTAAGCGTTACAAGGAAGACAAGTACGCAATTCACAAACAGATCACCAAGTGTAGGGTTCCAAAAAGACCATGTGAAGAATAGTGGATCAAAGACTGGAAACCGAATGAGTGATTCTAGAACATCAAAGTAGAGCATGAAACTTCGAATGATCACTGCGAGCGATATGGAAAGAAGAAATTTACTAGGGAGGCATCGCCAAAAAACAACCAGAATGGCGATCAAGGCGATCAAAACAAAAGATGCATCCGCAACACCAGAGGGTGAATCATCTAACTCGTAGAAGAAGATTGTATCATATTGCAGTGGGCCAGTTCGATTTGAAACGGCAAATAGATTTTCTGGCAGTGATAGATTTCTTCTTGGTTTTAGATAGCTATTCGTAATCGAAAAGCGAGTAAAGATCGGAAAGATAGACACCGCCATGCAACCTGCTCCGTAGTCCAAAGTTTGGACCAAAAACACACCATTCTTGTTTTCAATCACTCTAGTTCCCAGTTGCAATGTATGGTCGATCCAACCGTCACTATCACTCCATTTGACCAAAGTGTCAGCACAATACAATCGTTTTCTGAAACCAGGGTCTGAACTTGAGTCTTCTGCCCAATTGACTAAATCGTTCTTCTGATCTGATATCAACTGATCAAAATGTTCCTCTATTTGAACGATAGATATGGCCTTCCAATCAAGGACAAAATGATTGATCAAAATACCTGCAACACAAATTGCAATAAGTATGAGTGGGATCCTCAAATTCATCGTTTTGAAGGTACAATAATCACACCTTTTCTCAACTCCACTAACTGGATTTCCAAATTAGGTAAAGAAAGATCACTCTTGAATATCTAAAATTGATCGGAAATAGGATTGCTGCTATGGAAAAAATTGTAATAAGATAAACCTCGATCGATGGGTCGTTGAAGAAGTGATATAAGATAAAGGCAACGACTAGGAAAAGACCAGTAGAAAAACCGTAACTCACATACATTGCTCCGTAAAAATTCCCAGGTTCTTTCTCGTACCGAAGGTTACAATTAGGACAATTCTTGTGCATCGATGAAACCTTGCTAAGGTTCAACAAACCATGAGTAAAAAGGTCCCCTTCCCTACACCTGGGACATTTAGCGCCTAAGACGCTGGATAATACTGATTTTTGGCTCATTCTTCTTACTGTATCGAAACCATAGAATAGCCACGACTCCCACTGCTATGTAAGGAGTAAAGAATAGGTAGAGGATTCCCATATTAAGACCTGCTGCTAATTCAGTTTCTCCGTGACTAACGTTGTTTTTAATTTGCGTCCGGCACATTGCACACTGCGCCCAATTCAGAAAAGGTATAAGAAGGGAGATAGAAACGAGTGCGATCTTCTTCATTGCTCAAAGGTAGTATGGCTCAATCATAAAGTAAACAATTACTCCAGTGATTGACACGTACATCCATACTGGGTAGGTGTATCTAACCATTTTCTTGTGTTTAGCAATTTGTGAAGTCAGGGCGTAGTAGAACGCCATCAATACAAATGGCACCACAAGAATCGACAACAAAATATGACTAGCGAGCACAGCTAAATATAATGTTCGCGTACCTCCAATATCAAACAATTCGGTATCACTAAGCACACCATCATGATTGATATCACCAAACTTCACAGAATCAACACTTGAATGGTAAAGAATATAGGAGATTAGAAACAAGACTCCCATCAAGAGGGCAGCAAACATAAGAGCTCGATGTAGCTTAATATGTCCTCTCTTCACAGAGAGCAAAGCTAAAATCAGTATGATGGCAGTCAGCGAATTGATTGTAGCATGTACTCCTGGTAACAACCGAATCCAATCACCAGCAAAAGACATCTTTCCAGGAAAGACAATGAGGAACGTTACGACAACAGGAATTAGGATCGAAATTCCATAGATAATTCGTAGATAGAACTTATTACCTGCTAACTCCTTTTCCATACGCTTTTTGAATAATTAATACATCAAGCTCCGTAAGCAAGACATCAACACCGTCTCGATCAAGTGCATAGGTCCCCCAAATACCCTCGTTATCAACAAGAACAAGGTTTTCTGTTATCTCAGCACAATCGAAAAATGATTGATTATTTGTTAGCGGGATATTCTTTGAGGATGTCTGATAGATCACCCGGTTTAAGTGATTTACTTGCGAAACGTTCAGAGAATCTGATGTATACAAAATAGATAGTTCTTCAAAACTGCCACATTCACTTGGACTCTCCGCCTGGAGCTCCACAGCAAATTTGTTAGTGCCAAAAAGTTGAAGGAAAAAATACCAAGTCACCGGCACAAGAAACACGACTAAAAAAACTAATCGTTTTAAACTCTTTTTACCAGCCAAGGTACTTAGTACAGAGAGTTATATATGGCGTTTCCCTGAAATATTAGAATGAAAATCAGGAACACCACAAACAACATGGGTAGCACAATTGACATTTTCAAAGACTTTTTCTCATGTCCTAGGTGCATAAACTCTGCTACGATGTAGTAAGCCTTAACAATGGTCAGCACAATAAAAACAACGTTCCTGAGCCATTTAAACTCGTGAGGTACTGTGAAAGCTATAGCAAACTCAAAGACGGTGATTGCCGCCAAATACCACATTACCTTTAGGAAATTTTTTACTTTGGCCTTATTAACTGGCTGTACTTCTATTTCAGGAGACTGATGATCCATTATATCTATTATTCAAAATTTAAACCAAGTAGAAAAAAGTAAATACAAAGACCCAAACTAAATCCACAAAGTGCCAGTATAAACCTACCTTCTCAACCATCTCATAGTGCCCTCGACGCTCGAAAATTCCCACTGTTGCCTGGTAGAATATGATGAAATTTATGAGTACGCCACTAAATACGTGGAACCCATGAAACCCAGTTATGAAGAAGAATAATGCTGCAAAGTTCGGAGGTCCATACTGATTAGCACTCAATCCAGCACCGGTAATGAAATTACCCACTGCGTTCATGGATATATCAGCTCCATGGATAAAGTGTGTCCACTCCCAAGCTTGACAGCCCAAGAACGTCAGGCCACCAAGGAGTGTCCAAAGCATCCATTTCTCAACACCTTTCCTATCCATACGTTCACCAGCTTCAACTGCTAACACCATTGTCACACTGCTGATGATCAGAATGAAGGTCATCAACCCCACAAATATTAGCGGAGCACTATCTATTCCAAGTGAATGCATTCCTGGGAAAGCCTCAAAAACCTTTTCAGGTATTGGCCAGTAATCTTGAGAAAACTTGAACTCAGGAACTGTTCCAGTATACGATGGATGAGTGAACCTAATCATACCGTAAGTGATCAGCAGCGCAGAAAATGTGAATGCATCTGAAAGAAGGAAAAACCACATCATGACTTTTCCATAACTAGCTTTAAATGGCGAAACTCCACCACCCCATAAACTCTTTTTACTTTCGTCTACTAAAACAGCACCATCAGCCATGTATCTAGGATTTTTTAGGTTAGTTATTAAGAATCAAAAATAAGTATAAATACAACCAAAGTCCACCAAGAAAGTGCCAGAAAGTAGTGCACATTTCTATTCTAAGCATACTCTTTGAATGAACTCTAAACTGGAAGGCATTTGTAAGTACAATCCCAAGGAAAACAACTGCTCCAAAAAGGTGAGCAATGTGCAATCCCGAAAACACATATATGAATGAACTAGCTGGATTTCCCACAAAATGGAAGCCAGCATCTACCAGCTGTTGCCAGGCCATAAACTGCCCCACTACAAATACAAATGCTAATATGCCAGTTAGTGCCAAACCAATCCTTACACTCTTGAGATTATTTTTCCTTGCTGATAAATAAGCAAAATGCATTGTCACACTGCTCAATACGATCACAAATGAAGTAATCTTGAACATGCTGGGGAAATCAATATACACCCAGTCGCCAACAGATTTTTTTACAACATACGCACTTGAAAGGGATACGAAAATCATCACCACAGAAATCAGGAACAACCAAAGCCCAAACTTTTGGGGATGCATAGCCCTAATTCCTTTTCGTATAGCAACTTCTCCGCTCATATCTTATCTAGTAAAAATGTAATTTGAAC
>JBDWQX010000036.1:0-11158 GCA_039986395.1 Cyclobacteriaceae bacterium | reverse complement strand
ATCCTTGGAGTACTGCAGAGCTGAAAATCCAGCACTGGTCACTTGAAAATACCTCTTTTGCTTTCCGCCTCTTTTGCTGGTGGATCCTCCGAACTCTGATGTGAGAAAGCCTTTATCCTCAAGTCTGTAGAGCGAGGAATGAATCGCACTGATATTGACGTGCCTGTTTGATTGCTCTGCTATATGTGCTTTCACTGAAACAGCATATGCTTCATTGCTGAGAGAAGCAACTGTTAGCAATACAAGTTCTTCGAACTCACCCAAATTTGTTCCTTTCATAGCGATTTTATCTTATTTCCCTTACTAATGTAAATATTATAGATGCTATAATCTACTGTTTTGTAAACATTTAAATTTGATAACGAGTGTTCGATGTAAATAGTTGAGTTTATAGTAGTCCGGAAGGAGGGGAGAGTACGCTATTTTGTTGGCTGTTGCCATTTCTTCCAGATGGCAGAAAGATCAACATTGGAAGCGTCCGACATTATGGGTTCTATTTCGTCGTAGTTAAAAGCTCTCTGGTTGATCTCAGTCCATTTTAGCAAACCAAGAATGGCATCTCTGAAGGATCGCTCACCACCAGTCTCTTTTTGAATGAAAACATCCAGGTCGCGAGCAAGTAAGGCTCCGCGTGAGAAGAGATTTTTCCCTATTCTGAAATCCAATCCGTATTGGGTGGAGCCTACTAACGATAGTTCTCTTAAGGATTTCTGCTGAATGTATTCAGGTGCTTTGTTTATCGTATTAGTGAAGAATTCTAGTATGGCTTTGTTGTCCAAAATATCATAGTAGGAAATATACCAGGCAAACCCTTCGTTGAGCCAGATTGTTTCTATTGAAGGGGCTGTTTGCCATTCAAAGGGTCGATAGCCTGTTCCGTACGAACGCAGAGGAAGCCATGAATGCGCCATGTGATGCACGACAGTACCGACCCGAGCCTTTGGGTCATAGGACGTGCTTGCCCTAGAAATTTCATTGCTTGAACTGGTACTGTTCAAATGCTCCATGCTGAAACCATAATCATGCCTTTCGGTAATCGGATTCAGATACTCATAAAATAAGGTATAGTGAGGCATTGGAATATATCCGAAATATTTTGAAAGCCCATTAAGAGCTAACAGGCCCTTGTTTCCTATTCCTTCCAGGCTGATGGACGTTTCAGCATATGCAGCTACGAATAGCGGAATTTCTGCTCCGGTCATTTGAAAAAGCTCAATCCCGCTTCCTAAGAGGTATTGTCCATCTGCGAGGATTGAGTAGTTTTCTACTTCATAAGTGTCTTTTCCAAGTTTTCTATTCATTGAAGGTTTGAGCGTACTAAATATGGGCCAGTTGGATTCTGTATAGATTTCCAGAACAATGGATTGTTTTTCAAGACCTTCTACAAAGCCAAAAACAGAGTATCCTAGTAATCCTGCATAGTTACTTCTCAATTTGGAACTTTCAGATGCACTTAGCAGGGTGGTTTCCATTTTTTTGAGATCCACTTCGTAACTGATTTTTTCCAAAGAGGTAATTTACCCAGCAAAGGTGAAGTAAGAGCCATCTCCCACGATTCCTGTTAGTTCTTCACCAGAACTGGAATGGCCTCTAACATTATCAACAAAAGCGAGATAGTTTGTCAGTTGATAGGTTCCGGGCCCACTTCTAGGTATTATTAATTTGGCAGTATCACTAGCGACGGGTCGTAGCTCGATTTCAATTTTTATTCTATCCGAGTTCGCCGTGTGCGTGAGTGTATAGGAAATACTATTTTGAGCAGTTGAAAAACTGAAAAAGCTAACGGACAAAACCAGCAGAATGAACTTCTTCATGATACAAGGCAAAGGATGACTAAAGGGGCATCACTACTCGTAAACTGCCCCATTATTTTTCAATTTAGAAAATGTGCATGTTATTGCGCCGGTAGGTTATCAAATTCTTTCCTTTTGTTTCCCATCCATTCGTTCAGTGCTTCAGGAGATTTCATTAGCTCTTGCATTTTGTTCCCTGCTTTTAGATGACCTTCGTCTCCCTTTTGAAACATTTCCATCGCGTGATTTTTACTCATCTCAGCCATTTCCTCAAAGTCTCAGCGTGAAATTCCAGATCGCAGGCGCCACCCAGTTGGTTACAAGTCATTGTTTTCATAGGTGTCATTTTTAGTGTTTAGTTAATTGAATTTTCTAGTTAGGATTAGCTGCAAGAAGTTCTTCCAGTCGGTTGAAGACAGACCCCCAGCCGTTCATTATTCCCATTTGCTCTTGCTGCTTGCAGTATGCTTCGGTAGGATGGACGACATTAAACGTAAAAATTGTTTTGTCTCCGGCCTCTGCAAAAAGTGCCTGAATTTCTACCCCTTCTGTCATGGGTTTGAAGTTTGCCGACGAGAAGATTCGTTCAAGTTCTACAATCTCGGTATAAGTGCCATCTGCAATGAACTCGTTTCCGTCGGGCATTTGCATGGTGTATTTCCATTTTCCTCCCACCGCGAAATTGTGTTCGATTATTTTGGTTTCCATACCAGGAGGCCCCCACCAGGCTACAATATGTTCTGGTTGCGTCCATGCTTCCCATACCAATTTTAGTGGTGCATTGAATGTTCTTTCTATCGTAATAGTTCTTTTACTTGCGTCTTCTTTGTTGCTCATTTTTTGGTGTTATCTGATTGAAGTTTGGTTATGTAATTTTCGAAGGAGTCCAGCTTGTCTTCCCATAGTTTCCGATACTTCGAAGCCCAGTCGGCGATCTCAAATAGACTCTCCGGCTTTATTTGGCAGAATCGTTCTCTCCCATGTTGTGTGATTATTATGAGATCACATTCATTCAAAATTTTGATGTGCTTTGAAATTGCTGGTCTGCTAATCTCAAATTTGTCAGCAATGGTATTCACTGTTAACTTTTCCTCAGCAAGCAGATCGATAATGCCCCTTCTTACAGGGTCCGCTATCGCTTGAAATACATCTCTTCTCATTATTATGTAACTAATCGGTTACAAGTATAAAAGTAACTGTTTGGTTACGCAAGTGTTTGGGAGAAAATGTGGATTGCTAGTTCATTCTGAAAGTGTAAATGATGGGGTTGAAAACTCAGCCCAAATAAAGTTAGCAGAGTCTTTTCATCTCCAAAGCCAATTCAATTCGGAACCCTGAAGGGGATTCACTCTTTTTGATTTGCTTCTACTTAGATCTTGTGCGTTTTTCCACCATGCCTCAAAAGCTTCAAATGCAGTTGCCAGTTTTTCGTCTGAGTTCGCTGGGATGTATTCATTTCCTCCACCTCGAGCTCTCGAAATTTCTCTATCACTTTCATTTTGTAGTAAAGGCATAGGTGAAACATACCACGCTTTGCGTACTTTTTTTCCTTCATTTTTACGAATGGAGTCAATTAGCCACAAGGCAACAATTCCAGTCTGACAATCTTTCAAGTAAAGCCTGCTCAGTATATTCCTGGGAAACCTGTCTATGATTATCCTGGAATCTGCAATTTCAAGCAACTCGGGAATATCTTTCCAACTCAATTTTGGGGGATAATCAGCTTCATAACTATTACTAAGTAGAGCATCTATGAAACGTTCAATATCCTCAATGTCAGATTGTTTCTTTTGATCCTTTTTGCTGAATGAAGATCTGATTGCCATATCACCTAAAATGACTCTTCCATTGGTTTCTATAAACTGACTCTCAATCGGTTGCTGTTCTGATAGCGATGTTGCTGTTTCAGCATCGATGCTATGATCGTAGCGATGTTTCATACGATTCCAAAAATCTGCATCGTGGTCTATGGCAATGGGAATCTTAAATTTATCTCTGTATTTCTTGGGTTGCTCAGATAGGGGGGTGTATTCCAGGAATTTGATGGACGTCCGATCGTCATAAATTCGATGAATGTACCCAGTAAGTCTTTCGATGTACTGAGTTTTGGTCACATGTTGAATTTTTGAAACAATCGGTTTGCCTTCGACTGTCTCAAACCAATAAGTATCTCTGTAGAGGTATCTAAAACGGTTAAATTTTGAGTTGTCGAATGGGGATCCGCCGACATATTCTGAGATCTGACTTGCGTTCGCAATGAATTCAACTTTATGTAGTTGATTTTGGTCCAAGCTTACATAACAATTAATCAGTCCTCCTGATTTTTGACCTCTTGTAATCACATAAAACTTCTTTCCTTCAACTTCTACGAGGTCTGTTATGGTCAAGTTCAGACTATCTAGTTCCTCCGCCATTTCAATTAAAAAGGATTCAACAAAGCCACCAAAGAAGAATCGTGCATTGGTGGTTCTGGTACCTCCACCTCTCGGTAGAATGTATGGAAAAGTTGAGTAATCAATTGATCTCCTCTGAGCTGTTGGTTCATATCCAATGAGTTCTCTTTCACCCAGCATACCACGGTAGTAGTAGTTGAATGCGATTTCTTCTAAAAGTGAATAGTCTTCTCCTTCTTTTCTATTAAGCGACACAATTCCAGACCTCGAATAGTACTGAGAAGGATCATTCTCTTCCACGATGCTTTTTAGGGCAGTCCGCATAATTTCTTGCGGCGCATAGATGGTCACATTGTCAAGTTGAACGACATTCTCTTCAAGTACTAAAACCTTGTCCTGATCAACGATCAGATCTCTGACTGGAATCTCGTATGTCTTGAATCCTACAAAAGTGATTTGCACTTGATCATCTAGGTAATCCTCGGGAATGAAATATTTGAAATATCCTTCCAGATCTGTAGTTCCGCCCATATTTTTGTTCTTGATGAATACGTGGGCAAAGGATGCTGGTGTGCCCGAAGAGGTAAGAACTTGACCAGCAAGTCGAATGTGTGATTGTGCAAAGTTCATTTCGAACATGAACAAAGCCATTGCTGATATTATTAGCTTAATGTTATTTTTCATTTGTTTATTGACCTTTAAATTTGACTAGTTTGTATTCTAACCCAGAAAAATCCAGCGAACTAACAGTTTCTTCTTGGTCTATTGTTTCAAAATAGAAATCCATTGTTCCGTACAATTGATCCGAATCACTGAAGAAAAAAAAGCTATCGTCTCCGATGTAGTTTGTGTTAAATGTCAGATTCCCAATGGAAAGTTGTAGTGATGCAGATTGAGTGTTAGCCACGATCTCTCCCAACTCCTCATTTAGGAAGACACCTTCGTAGCTTTTTATTGATCTTGTTAGTTTATATTTTTTATTGCCTTCTGTCAAAGTGCTGTCACGAACAAACTGATACCTTTCCCACCCACTCATAAGGTTGGCTTTCCTGGTCGAAATGAATGTTTCAAAGTCAGGAATTTTGAGAAAATTGCCGAGTAGGAAATCCGCTACCAGAGTCAGTGAGGGAGACTCCTGATTCATCAGAATGGTAATTCCCAGATTTTCTGTTCTCGAAAGAAGGCATAAAGATCTGTACCCAGGATAACCACCTCCATGCCAGGAAATTTCATATTCTTTCCAGTCAGCGAGTCTCCAGCCTAATCCATAGCCGTAACTGTTTAGCGTTCCCATTTTTTCATAGAGACCGACGAGATCTGAATGGATATAATTAAATGCATCTTCAGATAGAAGTTCAGGACCTTTACCCAAATGAAAATTCATCCATTTATTCATATCCTCAATGGTCGTAAGCATTCCTCCGGCAGCATGCATCGTATCGTCTTTTTTGAGAAATGAAGCAGTTTTGACAATTCCACTTGAAAGGGTGTGTGGCTTTGCTATTTCATCCGGATCAAAGCTCGAAACCTTGGCTGATGTTCTGGACATTTTCAAAGGTTCCCAAAGTCTGGTCTCTAGTAATTCTTTCCAGTCTTTTAGGAGCTGCTTCTTAAAAATTAATGCTCCTATTATGTAGCCAAGGTTGGAATACTGATATCCCATTGCAATTGGATAACTAAATGTTTCCAGGTCATCGTAGATCTCCTTTTCTGAAAAATTCCCAGTGTATGCCGTCTTGATGCTTACAATAGAATTCTCTATTCCAGATGTGTGTGTAAAGAGATCCTCTATGGTTTTGTCTTCTATGGTAAAATCCTTTGGGAGTGAAAATCCCAAACTATTTATTAAAGAATCTCCCAAATTAATTTCATCATTTTCGTCAAGCAATGCTGCAAGGGTTCCAATAAAGGACTTGGTCATGGATGCGATATAAAAAGGTGTTTCAGCTGTTGCTGGTAGTGCATTGAGGTGATCCCGAAAACCGTAGGCTTTTTCCAAAACAACTTCCCCATCCTTAACTATTCCGATTCCAATTGCACCACCTATCTCAAAGTCATTAATGATTTGCGTGATGAAATCATGGATATGCTCTATTTCAACTGAGAAATGTTGATCAACAATATCTTTGCTTTCAGATTTGGGACTGCATAAAGTCAGCGATAGTGCTGTTAGGATTAGCAGGAGTTGTCGCATACCAATTTTTTTGATAGCTAGTTACGGGTATCTGCAAAAGGAGCCCATAAAAGAGATGTGAAATCAGGTGAACTGTACCCTTTTCATGACTGAATTGTACCCAATTCATCGCTAATCCACTTTCGGAAGACTGGTGCGGTTAACCGACTTATGTAGTGAGTGTTTGTTGAATCTTCAATTGCCGTAAGACTTAATTGTATTTTTTTCCCCTTTGTGGGTCGGTATCCTTCCACCGCTTTCCTTGCTATCAATAGTTGCCGACTTGCTCGAAAGAAATGATAATTATCTAACGCCTTTTCAAGTTCAGTAAGTGTCAAATCCGTTACGAATTTTTCTCCAGAAATTGTGTAGAGGTAACTAATCTGATTTTTAATCAAGAAATAGGCGATTTTATCTGGCTTGATGTACTTGTAGCTATTACCACTTTTGATTTTTATGGTGGTTGGTCTCCCTATGGATCCCGGCATCATACGAACAACTTCATCAAGAAAGTTGACCAACAGTACTATTATAATCTTGAACGGAACCTCAAGCACCAAATAATCCTCATAAAGTTGGAGATCGTAAATCAGATCCAGAAATAGATAGTTGAAAAGGATGTCAAGCGGAATTAGGACTATTACCAGTGCAATTCCGCGTGTAACTAGGAAGACTGATTTTCTAAGCTTATTGAACTTCTTTCTGAAAAACCTAAAAATAAAAGTGGTTAGCACCCAAAGAACAATAATCAGAAACAGGATGAAACTGAAATCTATCAGGTCTTCGAGGGGGTTGACACTGATCAGGAATCTGTCCTGCTCACCATAGATGTATAAAATTACAATGAGAGATATGGCGAGCAAGCTCTGCTGTAGAAAGTCCTTTTTCAGAAATGTCTTCTCTCCCGAAATGAGAAGAATGGCATAGAAACTCCCCAATAAAATAGTCGTGATGCTGAGCAGCATTGAGACTTCGATTGCAGATAAAAATTCAATTAGTCCCGAAATTCTAGAATCGAACAGATAGTACTCAATTATAAAGATGGCTAGGCTAAGAAAAAATATCAGTAAGGAAATGTGCTGCAAGAGTTGCAATTGAGGACCGCATCTGTTCTGCAAGTTATTTAGTACGAGCAAGCGCCTTACGTTGATCATTTTAAGGAATTGGTCAGATTCTTATTAAGGATGGCGGATAATAACAATAGTTGCAACAAAATCCCTACCTTGCCAGTTGATGTACCTGTTGAGCCTTCGGCGCAATATGATAGCCCTGTTCTGCTAAGTTCCTAGACTCAATCCTTCGACAAACTCTCGACAAGCCGATCCACCTTCTCAACAATCCGATCGCGAGCCACTTCGTAGTCTTTGCTGATGGATGGTGTTCCATTCCATTGCTCGGCGGAAATGTTTTCCAGCGGCAATGTGCAGTCAAAGGTCACAATTTTGGCAGCTGACCTGACGTCATTGTCAGTCACAAGTTGTGGGAACCAACCTTCGATTGTGAAGTTATCATTTGTAAGCCCATTTGCAGTTTCTCTGGTCAAGATAGAATCAGGCTCAGTTGCACGAAATATGGCTTTGTAGTTTAATCCCTTTTCCTCTACAGCTCTATTAAAATATGCAGCAGCTATGGGGCTTCTTGCAGCTCCATGGGTACAAACAAATAAGACTACCTGTTCTGACTCTTCGGACTGAGGCTGATTCTGGCAACTAAAAAGTGTGCCTAGTAAAAGGGTACATATGATTTTACTAAAACTGGACATTGTATTTGGCTGGAAATTGTTCAGGGATATCTTCTTTTGCTTCACCGAGATTTTGTCGAAGATCAATCTCGATTCCTCTCGCAATGGTTGAGATAGGTACATCGTTCGAAGTGCCTTCGAACGGATTTTCCCCGGTGCGTCCGATCCTTTCCATCGTATGAAAGATCCAACCGATCGCTGTATAAATAGGCACAGCTAACCAAATAAATAAATCACCTAACACCGGGTAACTAGTGGTCATTTCTTGCCCAATTTCGGCGAACTGAGGCACCATTGCTACTGGTAGAAGCAGAAGCAGTATCCACATGAAATAATGATTGAGCGTAGCAAATTGTCTAGGGTAGGGGAAGTTTTTGATTCGCTCACTTTTACCCTGAAAATCAAAAAGCGATTGAAGGAGACCTTCCATTTCCAAAAAGGAAAACTCCCATAACAGACCAGATTCTTTAAGCTTCCGCAGATGGTGCGATTGCTGATAAAGTAGTGCCGTCTGCATATTGTCTTTGGCAAGTGCATCATCCATATCTTGGGTGCTAAGGTAGGGTTTCAAATCTTCCTCAAGAGTACTCTGTCTCTCCGGTGGACTTATAGCCCACTCCTGATTGGTCTTTTGATTGACGGTCGTTTCCCACTGTTTTGGTACGCGCATCGAATGGCGAAGCGCAGTCATCCACGCAATGTGACGGTACGTAAGTGTTTTTACTTCATTTTGAATCACCTCGTCGGATTGATCGGATTTGGTGTGTTCGTTCGTTAACATGTCTTGCGCGTACATCCCAAAAGTTCGGGAAGTGTTCACTATTCCTCCCCAAATTTTTCGTGCCTCCCATATACGGTCATATGCTGCGTTATTCTGAAAGCCAATGATGAAAGCCACTGCTGTACCAATCAATGCCAATGGGGTCCAGGGAATTTTAAGCCAGCCCAAATCCAGAAAGTAGTAAGCAGTTACCCAAACGAGAATAATTACGAGAAATCGCAATGTATCAAATCGGGTCCAGGCAGCAAGCTCTATGGCTCTGTAGGTTCGTCGGGTGTACATACCTTGTTATTTAGTGGGGTTAGGCTCTATAAGCACAAAATAGAAAAAGCCCATCAATTATGACAGGCTTTTCCAATACAGAAATATTAAAAATAATCTACTAGACCACTTTTACATTTACCGCGTTCAATCCTTTAGGGCCTTCTTCTACATCGTAGCTTACTTTGTCCCCTTCTCTGATTTCATCTACAAGCCCATTTACATGTGCAAATACATCTTTTCCACCCTCATCTGGGGTGATGAAACCAAATCCTTTGGAATCATTGAAAAATTTTACTGTTCCGTTACTCATTATCAAATGTTATATACTAAAAGGCAAATGTAGGGCTTATTTGGCGTGATAAGAAAGAAATTACCAATATCCATTTTTTATGCGCTTAGCTGAAAGGTGCTAATTACTCATACCTGAGATTTCCGGCAGGATTAGCTTTAGCCACTTTGGAAGTTTGCCAGTAGATAGCTGAGAACCCGATCAGGAAGAGAAAAGTGATGCTTGATATAATCTCAATCACGCCAAGTCCTTGACCATATCTGATCAAGACGTTGAGGAAGAGCATGTCGTAAAAGAAGTAGGAAAGGGGAATGGCGATGATGGCTGAGATCATTATTAATCGCAAAAAGTCCTTCGTCAATGTGTAGTAGAGACTTTTGGTCGAAGCTCCCATAATTTTTCTTATTGCAATCTCTTTTGTTCGATTCTCTGTGGTATATGATACCATGCCAAGTAGGCCAAGACATGAAATGGTGATAGCCAAAGCACTTAGGAATCCGAAAATTTTGATTTGAACCACCAAAAAGAAGTAAGCATCCTCAATTTCGTCATCTAAGAAAGCAGCCTCGAATGTTGCTTTCTGATCAATATTTACCCAAATAGCATCCAGATCGTCTATGGTGCTTTTGATGTCATTCGAGTTTACCGTTAGTAGCGCATAATTACTTTCTTCCAGAGAGTAGCGCAAAATCAGCGGATTGATTAGTTGGTTCAAGGGTTCGAAATTGAAGTCTTTCAAGATGCCTACAATCCTGCATTTAGTACCATTCGGCAGGGAGAAAATCAGGGAGTCTTTTTGATTTTCGAAGACAGCGATGGATTGCATAAACTGCTCGTTTACTAAGACTAGCTCCTCGTTCTTTGTGGATGTTCGGTCGTTACCACTTTCGCCCCATACAAGATCCATGTCCATATTCTCCACGAAATTTTCGCCAATGTACAGTTGATTGACTGTAATTGTGTCGTGCTCATTTGAGGTTATTTCCGCTGTAATCGGTAGCAGAAGTCCTGGGAGGTTTGAGGAAGTTGTGATGGACTTCACATCTGGATGACTTAGGAATTCGTTAATTGCAACCTGTTTGTCAATGCTCTGGAAAGGAACTGCAAGGACATTGTCGGAAGTAAAACCATTGTTATAGCTAAATACATGCGTGTATTGTTTGCCGATCGCACCAACTCCGATAATGAAAAATAGGGAAAGTACGAATTGAAAAACAAACAGTCCCTTTTTGATTCCGGAAATACTCCCTACTCTTTTCACATCTCCCCTCAGGGTGGATATTGGACTTAGTCTTGAAAAGTACAAAGCTGGGAATAGTCCTGAAAGTGCTCCGATGGAGATGGCAAACAAGATGAAAACCAAGATAAGCGGCAGACTCAAACTTAGGTCCAGTGATTCACCCCCAATGACCATGTCCACAAACTCACGTTTTATTACGGAAAAAATGAAAATTGATCCAATTAGTGCTAGGGTAGACAGGACAATTGTCTCAACAATGAATTGTGTTTTGATTTGGTTTTTCTCAGCGCCTACTACTTTTCTAACGCCAATCTCTTTTGCTCGTTTTAGCGCACGGGCAATGGATAGGTTGGTGTAGTTGAAGATTGCTGGGAGTAACACGAGCAATCCAACTGCAAGGAAGATAAGCAAGGTGGGTAAATCCCAGCCCACGCCCAATGCATTACTGATAATCCAAGATGGTAGCACGTCATTAAGCTGAGTG
>JBDWQX010000035.1:0-3198 GCA_039986395.1 Cyclobacteriaceae bacterium | reverse complement strand
CTTCTTTGTCTTCGTGGTGCTCTTGCCGGGCTTTGCCGATACCTTCTTAGTAGCTACCTTCTTGAGTGATGCCTTAACTCCTGGTTTTGCAACCTTCTTCTTGGGCTTCTCCTTTGGAGAATTGTCAGCTTTGACTTTATTACCCATGTTTGTTCCCAATGCTGCCATCTTAGCTTGTCTTCTTTACTGCTTTAAGATACTCTACACAGAATTTCATATAGTGCTTTGCGCTGTTGGAGGAAGGTGAATATTCAATAACCGATTCACCGAATGAAGGTGCCTCCGCCGCCTTCACATTCGTTCGAATCTCACTTTTGAACATCTTAACCTTAAAGTTTCCCTTCACATACTGCTTTATTTCCACCGTCAGCCTTTTTCTTCCATCTACCAGAACAGGTAAAATACCAGCAATCTTAAGCTTCTTGTTGAAAGAGGATTTTACCTCATTGATGGTCTCGATAATTTGTTCAAGACCTTGAATACTGAACACGTCCAATTGAATTGGGATCACTACATTGTCTGATGCACTCAATGCATTAAGTGTCAATGCTGAGAGCGATGGTGGACAGTCGATAATCACATACTCATAATTTTTTACTTTCCGAAGGACGTCTCTGAGTAGAAATTCGGAGATTTTTTTTGTCGTCCCAAACTCCAATTTACTCAACCTTCGATCTGTTGGTACAACGTCAATTCCCTCTCTCTCGACAACTATTTCAGATATTTTCTTCTTTTGTAAGAGTGCATCACTAATGGAATGCTCGAAATCGTTAATTCCTAGCGAATAAGATAAATTTCCTTGCGGGTCCAAGTCTATTACCAACACTTTCTTCTTCTTTCGAACAAGTGCACTTGCGAGATTCACCGCAGTTGTTGTCTTCCCAGTACCTCCTTTTTGGTTAATTACGCTGGTTATCATAGGGTTGGTCTATAGCACATGGTGAATTTATAATATCATTTGATAAAATAAATCAATATTCGATCAATTGGAAAGACACAGTTACAAAATTGGCCTTTAAAAAGATCAAGCCGCAAGCTACTGCCATATTCTAATAGGAGCATCTACGGATACCACAATATTGGTGTATGAATATTGACTACAAGCCGTCTAAATCTGCAACAACAAAAGTACTCCCAGTAACGACGATCAGATCATCTGTACCGGCCTTAGCTTTTGCGGCCGTCAAAGCCAGGTCCACATCAGCATAGGCATCACCCGTAAGGCCATGAATCTCTGCTAGCTTCTGAAGGGCAGAGGATGCCAAAGATCTGGGAACGTTTGATTGTGTCCAAAAGAGCTCTGCGTCTATTGGGAACTGGTTGAAAATCGGAACCAAATCTTTGTCCTTTACGGATCCAAATACGATAAATAGACGACCGCCAGCAAGTCCTTCGACTTTATTGAATAGGATTTTGAGGCCATCGGGATTGTGGCTAATGTCTGCTATCACCTTTGGTGACTCCTGAAGCGTTTGGAACCTCCCTTTGAAGCTTGTTATTATCTCCATGCCCAATAGACCTTCTTCTATGTGCTTTTGATGAACAGCATAACCAATACTTTGTAGTACTCCGATAGTCTCTACTACTCCAGGACCGTTGGCAGTCTTGTAGTAGGGTAAATCCGCGGATAATTCTATATTTTTCTCACGAGCAAGAATGAGATCAGCTTTGACAGTTCTGGCCTTCTCCTTAAACACGTGCTGAATTTCCGCTTGATATTTTCCAACCACCACGGGTACCCCTGACTTGATTATTCCTGCCTTTTCAGTTGCAATCTTCTCTAAAGTGTCTCCAAGTAAATCGGTATGATCTAACCCAATATTCGTTATCAGACAAACTTCGGGAGTAAGAACGTTGGTGCTATCCAATCGGCCACCCAAGCCTGTTTCGATGACAGCGATATCTACTTTTTGCGAAGCGAAGTAATCAAATGCCAATGCAACGGTAATTTCAAAAAAGGAAGGCTTGATCTCTTCAATTTGGGACAGTATCTTTTCCACAAAATCGACTACATATTGTTGCTTAATCTCGACTCCATCAATCTTGACTCGTTCAGTAAAGTTTTTGAGGTGCGGTGAAGTGTACAGTCCCGTTTTATATCCAGCCAGCTGAAGAATCGCGGCGATGGCATGTGCGCTGGACCCTTTCCCATTTGTGCCTGCGATGTGAACCGTTTTTAGTTGCTGGTGTGGGTTGCCAAGTGCTGTTAGGAGCTTGAGTGTATTCGTAAGGTCCTTTTTGTAAGCAACTTTCCCAACTCTTTGGTACATGGGGAGTTTGTCGTACAGGAAATCCAGCGTTTCCTGGTAGGTCATCTTGCCTTTATGATGAACGTAAGTGTTCCAATTGATTGCGCTGCAGCTTTGTAGTCTATGGTTTTACTAAAGGTCAGTTTCTGTACAGCCTCTCGATATTTTCTCTCCACCGAAGGAGAAACCGTACTGGTTACCGTTTCAATCTTAACAAGGTACCCATCCTGATCTACTACAATCTTGTAAACGATCTTACCGGTTTCAGCAGAAGTGTCTTTCGGATCAGGAGCGGTATCCCATTCCCATCCAGCAAGGGCTAAACTTGAACCTTCTGAGGAGCCTGACGCTTTGCCGTTATTTCCATAAATGGCTCGGTCATCAATCTTTGGCTCTTCCACTACTTCTTCCGCTTCGTTTGGATCCTCGTCTGCATTTGTTGGACTATCCACCTCTTTGACCGCTTCTTCTACCTTTTCCCGCGACTCGTCTACTGCTTCTTCCACAAGCGTTGGATCGTCATTGGCTGCCTCTTCGACTTCAATTGGTATTTCACTTTCATCAACTTGAACCACCTCTGTCTCAACTTCGCTTTCGTCGCTCTCCTCAGGAGTTTCTACTGGTGTAGTTTCCTCCAGATTTTCAGAAGGTTGTTCCTCAACTTCTTCGACGGATTGACTGTTGACTTCTGCAGGGATAGGTTGACTAGAGCCAGCTGAAGTTGCAAATCCTAACTCAATTCCATATTCTGGAATCGGCGGAAAAGGTGCCTTCCAAGCAATCAAAAAGTAAAACAGAATGAATAAAAAGAGCTGTATCGATACAGAAACCAGCCAACCTACTCTTTTGTTTTTCTCATCTTTTGATTCTCTTGACTCCATCGTTACTGGGGCTTAGTTGCAATAGAAACTTTGGCTTTGAGAGTAGTTGCAATTCCCGCAACCTCTAC
>JBDWQX010000034.1:0-14216 GCA_039986395.1 Cyclobacteriaceae bacterium | reverse complement strand
CAGAATACGTGCTGGCCGAAGGAGAGCCCACCAGAGAGTACATGCAGCGAGTGACTGATATTGCATCACATGAGTTTTTTCATATTGTCACTCCGCTGAATATTCACAGCGAAGTTGTTGAGTCGTTCGATTTTGTCGTTCCTACAACCTCCGTTCATTTGTGGCTATATGAAGGTGTAACTGAATGGGCATCTAACATTCTACTTTATCGTGGGGGCGTTGTTCCAGAAGATCAATATTTTCAGAATTCCATCGCGACCAAAGTGAAGGTAAGTGAAGGATACTTTGACACTTCTTGGAGTTTGAAGAAACTATCTGACGAGTCTTTCAAGGGTGGTGAAGGCGCCAGACAGTACGGAAACATCTATTTTCGGGGATCCTTGGTGGCAGGCCTCCTGGATATCAAACTACTTGAGCTTTCAAACGGCGAAAGGGGGCTCCGCGAACTCATGTTAGAATTAATTGAAAAGTATGGGAAGGGAAATCCTATTTCAGAGGAAAACTTCTTTGATGATTTGACAGTAATGACTTACCCGGAGATTCGTCCCTTTATTGATAAATATATTCTGGAGGCAACGGCTTTGCCACACAAAGAATTTCTATCGAAAATAGGGTTAGATTATTCGAAAGATGACGAAGGTCGAGTGACGGTTTCTAAGATGGAAAATATGACGGCAGCTCAGGAGAAATTGTACAAAGCCTGGAGCAAGAGTCTGTAATGAAAGTCCAGACAAAAAGGTTGTCAATCGAAGAGGCCACAGTTAAGGACAGCCCTTTTCTGTATGAATTGCTTAACAGCCCAAACTGGATAAAACACATCGGAGATCGTGGCATTAAATCTATTGAAGATGCTACGGCATACGTCGAAAACAGTTTAATCAACAGCTACGCAACACTTGGTTTTGGGCTTTATAAGGTTAGTCGAAGGGAGAATAATGAGCCGATTGGAATCTCTGGATTCCTAAAACGTGACTACCTAGAGCATCCAGACATTGGGTTTGCAACTCTTCCGAAGCACGAAGGAAAAGGATACTCATTCGAAGCTGCTGATGCGCTGATGAAATTCGGGGCACAGGAAATTGGGCTTAAAACAATTTATGCCATTACCAGCGACGAAAATCTAGTGTCGCAAAAATTATTGGTTAAACTTGGACTAAAAGCGATAGGAAAGGTACAGCCTCCGACTAACGAGGATGAACTACTTCTTTACTCTACTTGAGTAGTCCCATTCGTTTCTTCATTTGATTATTCCAGATTTAACTATACTTATCCCATGAAGTTTCGTATACTGATCAAGTATGGAGTTTAGCAGAGAACTACTATTTTTCTTTAGTGCACTTGGTGCATTCAATGGATTGATACTCGGTCTATACTTTATCTTCTTCGCGAGACCTAAGCATATTTCAAGCTATTTTCTTGGGATACTTCTTTTGACGCTGAGTACAAGAATTGGTAAGTCGGTATTCCTTTATTTCAACCACAACCTTGATGAGATTTTTCTTCAGATTGGTATTTCAGCCGTGGCATTTGTTGGGCCTTCCCTCTATTTCTATCTTCGATCGATTACGAGACCTGAGATTAAAGGTAAAAGCTGGATTTATCACTATGTCATTCTGCTCGCAGGTCTTGTCGTTGTTGGGGTCATCTATCCTTGGCAGACCAGACCTGATGTTTGGCACTACATCTTCAATGTCATCTATCTGGAATGGCTCTTATATCTGGTAGTTGCTGGGGTTTTGATCAAAAAATCAATTAGCGCTTTATTTCGAAAGGATCATCGATTAGCAAGCGAGGAAATTTGGATGCTCAGTATTTACGTTGGCAATGTCCTGGTCTGGATTGCCTACAACATCGTTGACTATACTTCATACATCGTTGGAGCACTCTCTTTTTCTTTTATTCTCTACCTGCTCGTGCTTTTTCTTTTTTTCACTCGTAAGAAAGATTCTCACTTCCTCAGTAGGACAACTAAGTATGGAGATAATAAAATAAAACCGGAGGAAGCAGAACTGATTAAAAGCAAACTTGAGTCCCTTATTCAAGGTGAAGAACTTTACAAAGATCCGAACCTGAAACTACCTGCGGTTGCCAAAGAACTCAATCTTCTACCTCATAGATTGTCTCAATTTGTCAACGACAATTTGAAAAAGAATTTCACACTACTAATAAACGAGTATCGCGTTCATGAGGCCAAAAGACTGATTGAATCAGAAACCCATCTCAAGTTGGAATCGATAGGCTACACATGCGGTTTTAATTCCAAGTCTACCTTTTACTCAGCCTTCAAAAAACAAACTGGAACTACACCAGCAAAATACCAAGAGCAAGTAGTAGGCAGGTAAACCCTGTAGTACGGATTTATAAATTCGTATTCCTAACTTATAAGTCTCACTCATTCTGTTTTCTGCAAATTCTATTCTTGCTTTCAAAAAAGCATGAGATCGACTCAAATAATCGCAGCACTGCTATGTATGTGCGCCTGCTCCGTGAAACCTGTTGAACAAACAACAGATGAAAATGGTAAAATTCTATTCGTCGTCTCGAACGCGCACTATTACGGATCTTCTGATATCAATGCAGCAAATCATTTCGCAGAAATAGTCCTTGCTTACGATGTCCTTTGGAAAGCCGGGTATGTCATTGATTTTGTAAGCCCGGAAGGCGGGGCTATTCCAGTGGGCTATATCAACACTTCTGATTCAATTATAAAGAAGTACTTGTACGACGGCTCCTTCATGGATCTCCTTGAAAGCACAAAAAGTCCAGAAGAGATCAAATCTTCAGACTACAAAGCAGTCTACTACTCAGGTGGTGGAAGCGCCATGTTCGGAGTCTTTGATAATCAGCAGATTCAAAAGGTGGTCATGGACGTTTATGAGCAAAATAACGGAATTGTTTCCGCAGTATGTCATGGCACCGCTGGGATCGTTAACCTTCAAAAAAGCGACGGAACGTACTTAGTGAGTGGTAAACGTGTCAACGGATTTCCAGATCTTTTTGAAAACATGGAAGCCCGATACTACAAGGAATTCCCTTTTTCGATCCAAAATGCAATCGAAGAAAATGGTGGAATTTTCAAGTATTCGGAAGAAGGATGGGACAACTATCTCGAAATAGATGGCAGGCTGATAACCGGTCAAGATCCAACTTCCTCAACTCAAGTCGCAGAGCAAATAATACTAGCACTTCGAGAAGAATCTTCACTCAATTAAATTTTAACAAAAAGGAAAAATGAAAAAAATCGCAGCGTTACTCTTTTTACTAGCAACCATTCAAATTCACAGTCAATCAATCGAAGAAATTGACAGCATTTTCGCTCACATTGATAATCCTGAGAATCCAGCTGTTGCAGCGGTAATTCTATACAAGGGAGAAATCATCTACCAGAAAGCATTCGGAAGGGTGAACTTGGACTATGATCAACCTGCCACAGTCGATACAAAATTTGAAGTCGCAGGATTGGCAAAGCATTTCACTGCATTTGCCGTATTGCTATTGGAAGAACAAGGACGGCTGGCGCTATCTGACGACATTCGGAAATATCTTCCAGAATTGCCAGAGTATTCAAAAACGATCACTATTCGTCATTTACTCTCACTATCAAGTGGACTCCATGGGTATTGGGCGCTAAAGGCGCTAACAGGAGTTCATCGTGACGACGTTCTTACAAGGGAGAACGCTCTCAAATTGATTGGAAGTCAGAAGGAGCTGTCGTTCGATCCAGGCACTGATTACACTTACACAAATACAGGACAGACATTACTTGCGGAAATTGTAACGAAGATTACAGGGCAATCCTTTTCATCCTATACAAAGGAGCAACTGTTTGATCCTTTGCAAATGACAAACACGGTATTCAAAGACGATTTCGAACAGTACATCCCAAATGTTGCCGGTTCGTATGAAGCTGATGGAGAAGGATTCAAGAAAAGCGCACTTAATGTAGGTGTTGCAGGCCCTACGAATTTGTATTCTACTGTAGTGGACTTAGCCAAATGGGAAATGAATCTGCAAAACCCCAAAGTTGGTAGTAAATCGCTGGTCGAAAAGCTAAACTCAGCAGCGACATTAGATGATGGATCCACCCTTGATCCTCTCTTCGGCAGAGTTACACTGGGACAGCAGTTGATTCACGAGGAGCGTGGGATATTCAACATCTATCAAATGGGTACCCTGGGAGGCTATGCTAGTTCAATTTTCAAATTTACCGAGCAGGATTTTACCGTTATTGTTTTAAGCTCTGGGATGGCCTATAGCGGATACCTGGGAATGCAATCTGCCTATTTGTACTTGGATGAGGTTTTTCTAAGACCTGGCACTGTTGACTTTCAATCTCTCAAAACTAAAAAACTGAGTAAAAAGAAGTTGGAAGCTCATGTGGGACACTATTGGGATCAGAGAGCCGCCTCTTCGCGAAGCATTGAAGTGAGAGAAGACACATTGCGCTACGTAAGAACAGAGGGAAGGGCTAGCGCACTCGTTCCTCTTAGTGACAATAAATTTCAAATGGTTGCTTTCGGAGACGAAGAGATTCTAGTTGAATTTCTACCTGGGGAAACAAAAAAAATGACGTTCACAATAGGAGAAAGTGGTCCTGTGGTCTTCGATCAGTATGAGCCAACGAGTTACTCATCTAGCCAGCTGGAAGAATTCACAGGAACCTTCCTATGCAGAGAGCTGAGTACCAGTTATCAATTTAGTGTAGAAGAGAATGCACTCACAGCCTCGCACATACGAAATGAGGACACAAGCTTCTTTCCAATTACCCCAGATCTTTTTGCAGGGAATAATTGGCACCTTGGGAGCATCAATTACGAGCGAACTGCGGATGGTGCGATCACAGGATTTTGGTTGAATACCGATCGTATAAAGAAACTGTGGTTTGAAAAGATTTAGCTAACGAATTCATAAAGTAAGAGGTGGGTGAATTGACATCCACCTTTTTTCAAAAAAATCAACAAGTAACAACTCAGAATTCATGAACAAAAACATATTCTTTTCAGTAATCCTATTTATAGCTACTGTACAAATAACAATTGCTACTACAAAAAATGACCCTCCTTTCAATCAGATACAAAAGGATTCATCCCGTATCGCCGAACTTGATCGATATTGGGAACGATTAAATAAAACAGTAATAGAGGGTGACTTTGAAGGCAATAAAAACTGCTTTCATAAGGATGCTGTAATCATATTTGCTTCAGGTAAAAACAAAACATCTGTACCAATTTCTTCTGCGCTAGAAGGTTGGAAGGAAGGATTTAAAAAGACCAAGGAAGGAAAAGTCAAGGTGAATATAGAACTTCGGTTTTCACAAAGAATAGGGAACGAAACTACGGCTCATGAAACTGGAATTTTTACATATACAGCTACTGATAATAGTAGTAAAACATCTAGTAAGTATATCATTCCTTTTGAAATGTTACTCGTAAAACGTGATGGCAGATGGTACGGGATGATGGAATATCAAAAGCCGTATGCGACTCAGGAAGAATGGGATGCTTTAAAATAAGAGTGTTTTAATGAATCAATTGGGACTCCTATGGTTTGAAACGAATAGTTAAAAAGTTCTTAAAGTACAGGGCGGATGATCCTTCATTCGCCCTTTCTCATTAAGTTCATATCTGTAACAAAAACCACCAATATGCAAAATGCCAAAAGCCTCACTCAGCTCCTAACACTTCTTTTTGCCCTTATCAGCTGTGCCCCTTCAAGTCAAACATCTACCTACCAGTTGGTTTATAAAAATGACAAACAGGGCAACACCCTTTCAGGTAGTAAAGAAGCATTGATCAATGCGATCCGACTCGGAGCATCCATCAAAATTGGGTGGGGATCGCAGGGAAAAACACGTACAATCGAGCACCTCTCAGAGCCTATTTGGATAGCTATCCCAAACGGGAAAGAGGTAGTCGCATATCTTGACCCTCAGGTTTTCGCTAAACTTGACTGGGATGACTTGACCGCAACGTATTCTGATTCACTGAGTGCTACCACCGAATGGCGAGTAGCTATCTCAACCAAAGGTGAATTTGATGCCATTTGGTACGATCGGAAGGAGCATGTAATAACCCGTAGAGTTCCTCAAATGCACGTGATGAGCTGGTACGTAAAAGACGTTGATTTAGGCAAATCAGCCATGCCATTGTTTAGTACAGAGTAGGATTTAGTCAAAGGCAATTTGCTGAAACAGATTGGTCAAAAGTTGTAAATCCGTAGTTCTAATTTATAATTCCGAACCTCCAAGTTGGTTTTGTATTGCACATTGCGGCAAAACAAAACTCATATGAAAAAGCTATCCCTCTTGTTAATTTTAATTCTTGCTTCTGCGATCAGTTTTGCTCAAACTGAAAAAGAGCTGATTACCGCCACGCTGATGGACTATATTGAAGGTACAGCCAATGGTCAACCGGAAAGGTTGAAAAAGGCCTTCCACCCAGACTTCAATCTCTACACCGTATCTGAGGACGATAAACTATGGATTCGTTCTGGAAAAAAGTACATTGATGGCATAACCGAGGGAAAGAAATCGAACAGGATTGGCAAAATCATTTCCATCGATTATGAAAACAATGCCGCGACCGCTAAAGTGGAAATTACAGTCCCTGGATGGAGAGTATTCACAGACTACTTTCTTCTTTTGAAATACCAAGGTCAATGGAAGATCGTGCAGAAAAGCTACACGTGGAAGTCCATGAAATAATCAGGAAGCCCTAGCAGCAACATGATCAAGATGTGGAATCAATATTCCGAGCTCAAAAAAAGGCAGTGCTAAGAGGTTAGACTTGATTGTTAAGCATCACAGGCATAACAAGCATTAGGATGTCTTCCTCGTCGTCTTTGTCGTTCGGAGTAACGATTCCGGCCTTATTTGGTGCGCTTAGTTTCAACGTGATTTCGTCTGAATCAATGTTGCCAAGCATTTCTACCAGGAATTTAGCATTGAAGCCAATTTCGATATCTTCTCCATCGTGCTCGCAAGCCAATCGCTCATTTGCCTCGTTGGAGAAATCAAGATCTTCAGCAGAAACCATCAATTCACTTCCAGTCACTTTCAAGCGCACCTGGTGTGTTGTTTTGTTTGCGTAGATCGCAATACGTTTCAGCGAGCTAAGCAATTCATTCTTTTTGATCACCACTGCATTCGTGTTGTCCAGAGGAATTACGTTTTCGTAGTCTGGAAATCGCTCATCGATTAATCGGCATATCATCTTCACATTATTGAAGTTGAAAAATGCATTTGAGGTATTGAACTCAAGATTCACATTTGTTACGTCCGATGGCAATGTTGCTTTCAAGAGTGTCAGTGCTTTTCTTGGCACAATCATGGAATGCCCCATATCAGCAACCACATCTACCCTTCGGTATCGAATAAGCCTGTGGCTATCCGTTGCTACAAACGTCGTGTTGGTATCGTCAAGTTTGATGTAGACACCCGTCATTGCAGGTCGTAACTCATCATTAGACGTTGCAAAAATTGTATTGTTGATCGCTTTTCCAAGCACTTCGGAAGAAATGTTGACGGTGTACCCGTCCGAAACAGTAGGTATCTTCGGAAAATCTGTAGCGTTCTCTCCCGCTAGTTTATATCGTCCGTTGTCGGAGTTGATTTCAATGCTGTAGGTATTGCTATCAATTGAGAACGTTACCGGTTGTTCTGGTAGGTTTCTCAATGTCTCAAGTAAAATCTTTGCGGGAATCGCAATGCTTCCATCTTCCTTAGCCTCCACCTGAAGCTCAGTAATCATACTAGTTTGCAAATCTGAAGCAGTCACCGTAAGATTCCCTTCGCTTATTTCGAAGAGGAAATTCTCCAAAATTGGCACTACCGGATTCGTGGTGATCACACCATTGATGTCAGAAAGCTGCTTGAGTAGATACGAAGACGATACGATGAATTTCATAGAAGTTCTTTTAGGTTTTGAGATTCCACCTCTCAATTGGGACGCAAATTTAATGACAAAACTGCGATATTACTAGACCATTTAATTGACCAGAAAATCTTCATTAAACTTCAGCAGTGGCTGGATTCTCCGTCTGTCAAATACCATCATTGCATCGTCATCTTTTGTGACTAATTGGTAGCTCTGGCCCACCAAGTTTGGATAAATCTGAAAAGTAGTTAAAGACTCGTTTTGAATATCGTCAATTGTCAAAAGTGCGATTGGGGTAGTTAATTTAAGACTATCCAACTCTGGGAATCTACCTGGAGAAATCATTTCATTAGCCTGGAAAAGTTGAAACTGATTCAAATATTCAACAACACCTGAACTATCAATTTCAGAAATGCCGTCTACCTGAAAAAATTGGTTCACAAAGCTAATTGTAAGCTCTTTGTTTTCGGATGTGAGATTCAATTCCTGAATCGTGCGCCAACTTCCATCAAACACAATTCTATTCTTCCATTGATCTTCTTTTAGCTGAAATATATTGACCACATTGTCACGGTACCCAGGAACCTCAACCTGATACGTCAACCCGTCTTTTATAAAGTACGAACTAGTTCTCAGCGGATCTGATGCAAATTCAAAGGTTCTTACATCACCGCTATCAAAGGCAATAGTGACACTTCCAGAAGGAGCTTGTTCAAGACTGCCAACCGTTCGTTTCACCTTTACCTGATTTAGAATTGAGAACAAAACCTGCAGAAAGTTCTGATCAACCTCAAAAGTCCCATTTAATTTCCAGTTTGATTCACTTCTTGTCAACTCGATTTTTTGGTCTTCCCCAGAGATTACTACAGAAGTAATTTCATTGATATTCTCTATCACGAAAAGCCTATCGTCAAAAGAAGAAGTCTTTTGGAGGCCATCCGTAAAAACAAGCGCAAGGTTTGCAACCAAAAGCACTGCAGCGACAATAAGGTATTTGATCGTTTTGCTCATCAGTTGGCAAATTTTCTTTTTCTCAGATACCATTTCAAACCACCTGCGATCAAAATCAATACGACGGGTAAAACGAGGTTGATCAACTGCCATTTAGTTCTACCCTGCTTTAACTTCACTTTATCCAGCGGACGAACTTTCACTTCCCTTGATCTTGTCTCGATCAAGCCAGAAGCATCAACCATGTAGTCAAGGATGTTTAGGACAAGCTGCTCATTTGCATAGGTAGTCTTTGTATAGCCTTCTACGCCTAAAGCCAGAGGCTCTTGGCTCTCAGGGTCAATCTCATTGATAATCATGTCGCCGTCTGCAAAAACGATGACTTTTCCATCCTCCGACTTTTCCATAAACGCTGATTTATCAAAACCTCTTGGGACAATTCGATTGGCATAGAGTGACGTGAACTTTCCTTCCAACAGGTATGCAATGTTCTGCACTCCTCCGTTAAAACGCTCTGGATTCAGCTCATCCTCAAGATCACTTATAGCAACTCTAACTGGTGGGCCAAGAACTTTCGAATAGGCAGTGGTTGCCGCAAGCGGCGTCTTTTTTACACCTGCTGCCTTCACTGTATCGATTGTTGAGGTAAAACGAGTAATGATTCCATCGAGGTTACGGACACTCGGATGTGCAGAGAAGTTTGTTATCAAAGGGAAAAAAGGCCACGTAAGCATTTGGATTTGTGGTTGATCCCCAATGTTTCCCAAAACCACTGGCATATCAACACTATTTATATCAAGTACGAAATTCCGATTCACACGTACTCCATACTTGAAAAGGAGATCTTCCAAGTTTGTTTCATAAGGAATTGCCACAGTGCCCTCTTCACTGAATGCACCGTCAATATCAACACTGAGTGCGTCGATAAAGAAGATCAAACTGCCACCTCTCATTAGGTATTGGTCTAACAGGTATTTCTCCTCTTCAGTGAACTTATCTCGTGGCTTTGCAATAACAACTGCATCGTATCCTACAAGTTCCTTGCGACCCTCAAGTCGAACGTCGAATAGATCATATTTACTCAAAATGGCATTCTTGAAGCCCGCCAACAGGTCAGCTTCCGGCGTGCCGTGTCCAGTCACAAAACCTACCTTCTTGATACCACCATCTCCCAATTGGGAAATAGCAGAAGCCAATTCATACTCTAATCCTTCAATTGCCTGGTTGAGAAATTCTTCGTGACCGGAAGCTCGGTTTCCCTTTAGTAGATTGACAGGGATCTCCTGCATTCCCTGTGATACTAGCACTGCTGGGAAGATGATTTTCTGAAGGTTGTTTCCATCCTGCTTAAAATTGAGATTCGTCGGCTGGAGTCCCTTCTCCATCAGCGCTTGAAAAAACTGATTTCTTGCCTGAGTCGACTGTGCCTGCGTCGGATCAGTAAACTTATATTGAATTCTATCTCCTGATTCTTGGCCAAACTGCTCAAGCATTTCTTGAATAGAGTTGCTGAACCTTTTGAAGTTTGGTGGAAGATCGCCGGCCAAGTAGACTTCAAAAAAGACATCTTCGTTGAGATTTTCCAGTAGTGATTTTGTAGCATCAGAAATGGTGTATCGCTTCTCTTCTGTCAAGTCAAGTCTAACGTTTGATCTGTCTGCCACCTGATTGACCAACCAAACTGCCAGGAGAACAATGATTGACTGCAGGACAATATGAATCTTTTGTTCGTTCATCCTTTCTGCAGATTTAAGATAAGCTTCGTCAGATAAAGGAACAATCCTGTAACTGATAGTAAATAAACAACATCACTGAAATCAATGAGTCCTTTACTTAAGACCTCATAGTGCACCAGAATTCCTACTTCCTTTATGATCGCCGATGTTTCTGACCAGATATTAATGCTTGCCAGAGATTCAAATCCCGCATAAAAAAAGAAACATAAGAAAGCCGCAAGGATAAATGAGACAATCTGATTTCCAGTCAGCGCTGACGACATAATTCCAATTGCAGTGAAAATTCCACCCAATAGTATCAGGCCAATGTAAGATCCTACTATGCCAGCTGTATCAATGTTTCCAACGGGATTGCCCAGATAGAAAAGTGAAAAATAGTAAACAAGGGTTGGCAAAATAGAGAACAGAACCAGCAAAAAACCAGCAAAAAACTTTCCTTTGATGATGTCCATTTCCTTGAATGGGAGTGTATAGAGAAGTTCAATGGTACCGTTTCTTTTTTCTTCTGCAAACGATTTCATCGTAATTGCTGGCACCAAGAACATAAAAACGTATGGAGCCAGAGAAAAGACCGTTTCCATACTTGAATAGCCATAATCCAGTACGTTCGTTTCGGGAAATACCCACATCAAAAGGCCAATACCAACAAGGAAAATTCCGATCACAACGTATGCGATCAGAGAATCTAAAAATTCGTGTATTTCCTTTTTAAGTATTGAGATCATTTCTCCTTCGTTAAATCTTGAAATACATTTTCCAGCGATTGTTCATTCTTTGAAATGTTCACCAACGGCAAATCATTTTCTCCGGCAATCTTCATGATTGTCTTTCTTGGATCGCCTTCTCCCCCGACGGTATATCTGTTACTCCCTGATGCTTCTATTTGAAGGCCTGACTCAGAGAAGAGCCTGACGTCTATTTCCTGCTCAAATTCAACCACATAAGACTCTGCCTTTTTCTGATCTTTTTTCAGATTCTGCACTTTGTCGTCCGCTACGATCCTGCCCTTATCTATGATTACCACCTTGTCACAAAGTGCTTCCACCTCCTGCATGATATGCGTCGATAGAATGACCGTTTTTTCTTGGCTTGCAGATTTTATAACGTCTCTGATTTCTACAAGTTGATTTGGGTCCAGGCCACTTGTCGGCTCATCCAGAATCAAAACATCTGGATCATGGATCAATGCTTGTGCCAGACCTACTCGCTGGCGATACCCCTTTGAGAGTGCCCGGATCTTCTTGGATTGTTCACGTTCCAACCCACAGCGTTCAATCATTTCTCCAATTCGATTCTTTACTCCTCCAACTTGGTAAGCAGAAGCAACAAAACCCAGGTACTGTTTCACATACATATCTAGGTATAGTGGATTGTGCTCAGGCAGGTAGCCTGTTATTCTCTTAACCTTCAAAGCTTCACTTGAGACATCAATACCATTCACCAAAATGGTTCCAGAAGAAGCTGACACATATCCAGTCGCAATCTTCATTGTCGTCGATTTTCCAGCTCCATTCGGGCCGAGAAATCCAGTAATAGCACCCTTCGGTGCTTCAAAGGAAACTTGATCTAGCGCCTTTTGCGTACCGTAAATTTTTGTAAGACTATCGACTACGACTGACATTGAATATCTGAGGCCTTCTTTTGATTTAAGAATAGTGCTTTTCTTTGCACCGTACAGTTGGATTTCAGAAACGCAATATTCGTTCAATTATTTTTAAAAATCACAAATGATCACAATCGTCTGCGGCACAAATCGTAAAGACTCCATCACACTGAAAGTGGTCTCCTTTTACGAGAAAATCCTGAAATCAAAAGGTCAGCAAACAAGCATTATCAACTTGGAAGATTTACCAGCCGATTTTACGAAATCAGCACTTTATGAAAATGTAGGGAAGAATCCGGCATTCAACAAGTTCCAGGAGCAAGTAGACACCTGCGAAAAATTTGTCTTTATCATTCCAGAATACAATGGATCATTTCCTGGTGTTTTAAAGGCATTCATTGATGGGATGCGGTTTCCAGGAACTTTCGAAGGAAAGAAATGCTCACTTGTTGGGCTTTCCGCAGGCACGCAAGGAGCCGCACTGGCGATGAGTCATCTGACAGATATATTCAATTACCTGGGAATGAATGTACTGGCAAATAAACCTCGACTTCCACTCTTGGATAGCAAAATGAATGGGGATCGTATCATTGACCCCGAATATGTTCAGCTCTTGGAGGAACAAGCGGAGCAATTAATTGGTTTTTAACTCATGGTAAAACAAACGCTATACGCACACATGGTAGATATGGGTGGAATACCTGTTCGTCAACCGCTGCCAACAGCCAGTATTGAACAAATTGATCCTTTTTTGCTCCTGCATCATCATATTGGAAATATTAAAGAAAATACGGATCCTAAAAATGCAGGTGTAGGCCCACACCCGCATAGGGGATTTTCACCAGTAACATTCATCTACCAAGGTGACGTTCATCACAGAGACTCCAGAAACAATAGTAGTGTCGTCAAAGCTGGGGGTGTGCAATGGATGAATGCGGGGATGGGCATCATACACAGCGAAAGACCATCCAATGAGCTAACTTCAAAGGGTGGCACACAAGAAATTATTCAGCTTTGGATCAATACACCGCAGTCTGGTAAAATGCATCAACCTGAATATCAGGCTTTCCAAAATGAAGACCTACCAAAGATTTCTTCCGAATTATCAGTTGTTGCTGGTAAGCAAGGTGAAATTTCTGGACCCGCCAAATCGGAGATGCCAATTGCAGCTGCCATGGGGGTAATAAAGCCAGGGGAGAAAATCACGTTAAGTTCACCATACCAACACTCCATGCTCTACGTTCTCAATAATGCTGTGAAGCTTGAAGGTCACGGATTGGTAGAGCAGCTTAATTTGCTTGTCTTTGAAGAGGACACGAACGAAATTAATTTGCTAGCAGAAGAAGACACCAAGATCTTATTTCTTTCCGCTGATCCACTAAATGAACCCTTGGCTACCTATGGCCCGTTTGTTATGAATTCACAGTCAGAAATAATGGAGGCGATGCGTGATTATCAAATGGGTAAAATGGGAGTCTTAATTGAGGAATTCTAAATGAAAATCGAAAACATCTTAAAGCTATTTCGCTACTACAAATCACTGGGTGAACGAACGTTTGCGGCACTCTCGGATGAGGAACTACATCTTGAGCCTGCTACTGACGCCAATAGTATTTCAATAATTGTTAAACATTTGTCTGGCAATATGCTCTCTCGCTGGACGAATTTCCTCACGGAGGATGGTGAGAAAGATTGGCGCAATCGGGATAGTGAATTTGAAGAGACAATCAAAACGAGAGAAGTGCTGTTAGCAAAATGGGATGAGGGCTGGAATTGTCTCTTTGAGGCGATTGGAGGTTTAAGTGAAAGTGACCTTGACCGCACGATTTACATTAGAAATGAAGGCCAATCCGTGACAGACGCAATACACAGGCAGCTTGCTCACTACAGTTACCACGTTGGCCAAATTGTGTATTTGGGGAAACTCATCAAAGGTGAGGATTGGGAATCATTGTCCATTCCAAAAGGAGATTCGACATCTTACAACACTACTAAGTTCTCGAGCGAAAAAGCAGATCGCCATTTCACAGATAAAGTTTAAGGTAGGGTATC
>JBDWQX010000033.1:0-18368 GCA_039986395.1 Cyclobacteriaceae bacterium | reverse complement strand
AGGATCACAAAACCTAAAAAGGTCGACCCAAGGTCGACCTTTTTAATAGTTGCATCATGGTTCACAAATCACCTTCCACTTCCTCCAAATCTTCGGCCTTAGGGGCCAATACTGGCAGGTTGTAGAAATCTCGTTTGGCGGGATTGTCTTCGTAGAGGATATCTGCGATGTTGTCCAACTTCTGACCTCGATCATATAGCAGGTTGAGTGAGATGATCCGTTCCTGCGTCGCACTACTTCTTCCACCCTTGCTACTTTCCTGTTCCGCATCTGCGTCCGCCAGTGCCTCCGCGTTGGCTTCAAGGTCCGTTAAAAGTTGTGGGTTCATGCCTGCATCAAGTAGCAGCTGGTCGTTTTCTGATGCAATTGCTTGCAAGGCATTCATAAACTGAATCAGCTTCGGCTGGTTGTAGGCAACCTTCCAGAATTTGGTTAGGTTGAAGGCCTTGCGTTTTGCCGGGTTGCTAGCAAAAGCCTCATTGACCCAGAAGCGTAACCGCTTTACTACCCGTTTGGCTTTTTCCATTTCTTCCACCAACGTTTGCGTCGTTTCGCCAACCTGTCCACGAGATACATCGTCTCCACCTTCTTCCAGTGCGTTCTCATGATCGGCCTCCAGGGCATCAAGAAAAGGTTGGTTGATCATAGGGAAATCTGCCTCGAACGTAGAAAGGTCGTCTGGTAACGTTTCGATGATCTTGCCAATGTGTGCCAACAAGATTGCATCCGAGATGTTGTACTTACGATAAATTTTAGTGCTCATACTACTAATTATTTGTTTGAATATCTAATTAGTAGTGACTGCAACAAACCTACAGAAAGGCTGCATAAAACGGAAAGAATCTCAGTGGATGCTCAGGGAATCGTAGGCCTTTGTTGGGCTCTCCTGATTGAAGGCTAGGTTCTCCAAGTTGATCACTATGGAATCCCAGTTGCAAATCATGGAGTCTCAGTTGAAGATTATGGAGTTCTATTTGAATGTTATGGAGGTTTAGTTGAGTGTTATGGAGTTGTAGTTAAGGATTATGGAGTCTAAGTTGAAGGTTGGGGAGGTTTAGTTGGAGATTTGGAGGTTTACGTTGACTCTTTTAATGGAACTAGTTTTTCGAGCTTGCCCCAGCTAGGGAGTAGTATCCCTGCAAAAGAGATACAATTCACCAATTGTAGCGAACCAGTTCAATAATGTGTTAAATATTGGATGCTGGTATACGTACAGCAAAATTGAAAAAAGCATGAAAGCAAAACACAAACTCTTCGTAGCAATCCTTTTGGTCAGTTTTAGCCAATGTTACTGCCAATCCCAGAACACAGAAAAATCTGTTGAATGGGTGAATTTTGACGTGATGGCAACCTACTTATCACAAGGCACAGGCAAATGGACCGGCGAGAACAAAAACTATGATTCGACACGTCCTAGGTCTCCAAAGGCTTTCGGCTTATGGTTTACCCGGCCTCTGAAAAGTATGATGACGATTAAAATCGTCGCCTATGTGCAAGACACAGTTCTTCTTAGCTCGCAGGGCATATTTGCATGGCATCCAGAAAAAAAACAATTCATACATGTCACTTCAGATTTAAGGAGTGGCTTTTCAGAGGGGTACTCTAGCTTCCCCAATGACACGACCTTTATTTCTACGATGGTTAACTACCGCCCCAACGGAAAAGTGAGCAATCATAAAGACGAAAACTTCATTGTGAATGAGAATGTACATCGAAACACCTCTTATGGCAAGAATGAGAAGGGAGAATGGACAGAAAAAGGAAATTGGGTTTGGACCAGAGACCCGGAATAGGTTAATGCTGTTTGTTGCATGCAAATAAGTATCTTCCAATAGATGAATCCGCTGCATTTAGATGTTTGGTCCCTCTTGCTTGCCCTGGGAGTTGGTCAGGGCTGCGTACTTATCGTGCTGATTTTAACTAGACATAATGCTGGTCAATCAAGATTCTACCTGAGTTCGCTCCTACTAGTGTTGACTTTCGTCCTTTTTGAATTTTTAATGCTAAGCTCTAATTACTACAATGACCTTCCCCACCTTTCGCGAGTTTCCCAACCGCTTTTGTTTCTAATGGGACCACTCTTCTACTTCTACATTAAGCATCAGCTAGGGGAACGTTCTTCCTCCTCTTTCATCGGACTCATCCATTTCATTCCATTCCTTTTGATAGTTCTTTATCACATGCCGTGGTACCTACAGTCCGCGTCTTTTAAGGTTTTCGCTATTGAACGGAGCCTGACCGGCGGTACCAAAGCAGTGGGAATCAAAGGATTTTTGTTTGCACTAACCCATATTAGCCTTGTAATTGCATATGTTATATCATCAAGGAAACTACTCAAAGATCGGGCTCGAAATCTAATCGATAATGGTAAATTCTTCAGAAAACTGTCCTTTCTAAAAAATTTTAACATCACTTTCCTCATCTATTGGCTTCTTCAAATTTGTGGCTTGATCTTTATAACAGTCTATCGACAATATGTTTATCAAGTAGACTATGTACTAGCGCTTATCAATTCAATCTTCATCCAGAGTCTCGCCATCTTTTTCATCACCAAACCAGAAATTATCCTCTTCGAAACACGAAAAAAGTACAAACAATCATCTTTAGATTTTACCCAATTCAAGAGAATATCCCATCAGATTACAAATCTGATGAATCAAGAGATCTATCTTGACCCTGATCTTACATTGGAGGATTTCAGTGAAGCACTCGAAACAAATAAGAATTACATTTCTCAGGTGATAAATCAAGAATTTGGTATCAATTTTAACGACTACCTAAATAGATTTAGGATTGAAAAAGCAAGAGAATTGTTGCATAATCCAGATAAAAAGAGTTTGAAACTCTTAGGAATTGCGCTTGAATCTGGCTTCAATAATAAAACAAGCTTCACCCGAGCATTCAGAAAACAAACGGGGATGATTCCTTCAAAATTTAGGAAATCAATGCATCATTGATGTATAGTACAGGGCTGATTGATTTAATTCAGCAAGAATAGGTGTGGCAAGATGGAAATCAACCCAAAGGGATCGAGACAAATCTTTTTTTGGATGAAAAGCTTGATTACCTTCATGAAAATCCTGTGCGGGATGAAATAGTAGATGAACCAGAAGAATATCTTTACAGTTCAGCTAGAGATTATGCAGGTATTGTTGGTTTGTTGGACTTGCAAATGGTATCGTAAGCACTCGTTACAAACGAGCGCTAGCTGGGGCTTGTGAGTTTCCTTTTCGGATGTCTTCCAAACCGCCTCTCAGGAACTTGATCACCATGGGTTCAACTAAAAATCGTGGCATGTTTTTAGGGTCAAATCGTACTGTTGTTACAGCTAAAGTAGAACCAGCGGGAGTAGGAGAGAAGATCCATGAACCTCTGAAGGTCTTTACTCTATTTAGTTTTTTCGAGGATTCAATAAATCTTTCATCCCAAGCCTCATTCCATTTGATGCCTTTAACTCCACTGTCATAATTGAAATACACATATCTGACACTCATCTCTGTATCTTTCAACGGGTACGGCTCATTATGAACGACATAAGTGAGCAGACTGTCTTCGGACTCATGAACTATCTCGTATGTCGGATACTTTTTGTTCTTTGAACCTTCAGCTAGTTCATGAATATTTCGTTTAAACCATGAGAAGCAAGAGTCAGGAGTAGATGCTACATCACCTTCAATTTTATATTCAATGAAACTGGTTCCTGCTAATTTCCTGGAATAGGCTTTCCATGAAGGATTGTCACCTTTTACAAGCGTCCATCCCTCATTTTCGTCAATTGAAGAATTAATTCTCTTATAACCTGCGCAGCTAATGAGTAAGTAGGTGACAATAGTCATAAAGCAAATCCGTATTGCTACTTTGGCAGGTTTCCTTTTGCTCTGATTTTTTCGAGTGGTCATATCCAACTAATTTTTTTACAAAGTTGGATGGCAGCACATTGCTATGCGTTCACTTTAGTTAATGAATTTTCTTTAGCTCCGCATAGTATTCCAGCGAACCATTTCAACTCTGGTGGGAGAATGGTGTTTGCTTCTGTTGATGATCCATTCTCCAACAAGAATGTTGATGATCCATGCAGCTGTCATCAAAAGATCACGGGTGATTCCAGTGGGATCTCCAACAGTAAGAATCCAGGGAATTGTGATGAAGACTTGAGTGCCTGCTCCTTGACCTAGAGCGTATGCCCTTATCATCCATGCCTTATGTTGAATTATTTGCTTGCTTATGACAGCCCTTAATCCCAGAACGATAAATGTGGTCATTGCCACACCAACTATGATCCGAACAATGAAAAGCAGGTTTCCTTGGAGATCTTTTGAAAATGAATAGAAATTCGTCATCCATAATCCTGAGAGAGCTGAAACTACGCCTGCCACTATAAAAATTCGACCAGCTAGCTTATGCCACATTGCGTAATTCAGACGCATGCTTGGAAGGAACTGAAAAGCGCCAAGAATGCAAAAAAGAACGGAACCAATAATATGAAAAATTATCGGAACCGGGTCTGAATGAATCCTCGGATTTGCAGGCAGAATTTCCAAACCACTGTTCATGGTCACTAATCGTAGGACTCCACCGACAGAAGGAACAAAGCTCAGTAAAAACAAACTAGTCAAAGCGAACCACTCCGATTTTTTCAATTTTATCACGTCTCAATTTTTGCTCAAAAAAAAGATAGAGCAGAACGCTTAACATTCACTTAAGTTAACAGATTGTCCTTTTTACGAATGAGTATGTGATTAGATTTTAATTCAATTAAGTAAATTATTTGGAGATGGAACCGTTCGATTTTTGCTTTCCCTTCTCAAAAACGCGTTTACGAATTCGACTCATTGATTGGGGTTGCATGCCAAGGTAACTGGCGATATGGTGATGTGAAACTCTATTGAATAGAAAGGGACGTGTCTCCATCAAATGTTCATAGCGCTGTTCAGGAGAAGATGTTACAAATTTGGTCCACTCAGACTTTGCCTTTTTCAATTCCTCCATAGCGAATGCTGGCGCCACTTGAATTAGTCTAGGCAAAAGCTCCAATAATCGCTTCTCAAAATTTCTGTCGCTAATAGTTAATATGCAATCCTCGAGACATTCAAGAAAGTGCTCAGAAGGAACCCCATTTCCATCGTAAGCATGTGGGGTAATTTTATCACCCTCAATGAAAAAGCCTGTAGTTTTTTCTTCACCGTTAGTGATGGTATATTCTCTGACACAACCCTCCAGCACAGTAAAGCAGCGCTTTGGAACCTGACCTTGTCTTAGTAGAATAGTGCCTTTTTCAGGTTCTTCAATGATAGTTTCTTCAACAATTACGTTTTTTTCCTCCTGCGTTAATATCGTGATCTGGTTAATGAAAGCTTTTACTTTATCTCTAATATCCATCCTTTCTTATTTGCATGTTTCAATTATTCAGAAGGTAGGCATATAATTCAATTTTTAACTTAAGTGAATGACTTTGATGCTTCCTTGATCAATTTTTGTCTTCTAAAAGAATACAAATGAAGACCATATTAATTAGCTGTATACTTCTGATTTTAGGTGCTGATAATCACACCAAGTCAATAAGAACAACCTTATTGGATTACATTCAATGGACCACTTCAGGTCAGACTGATACTTCTTCTAAAATATTTAGCGATAGTATTGATTTTGCATTTCAAGTTGCCCCAGAAAAAATGATTACTGGATCTTTTCCTGATTATAGATCTAAAATAGAAAGCGGTGCAGAGGCGATTTCTCGAACAATCAATATTAAAACTATACATGTTACTGACATGATTGCCCAAGCTATTCTTACGGATTGTTCGACGGAGCATCATTTCTCTCTCATTCATCACTTGAATTTAGTCAATGATGGAGACTCATGGAGGATTGAATCAATTCGTATTACCACCGCAGATTAATTTATCACACTTTGCAGATTCAGAAATAGAATCAATAATTTGGGGGTTTTAAGCCCCCGCTAGCGCTCGTTTGCAACGAGTGCAATTGATCCGCCTTTGGAGGTATGTCTGAGAAACACAAGTCCATGATCAACATGGACTGCACTTCGTCACAACTCCCGATGCCCACCCACTCAGGATCTCTTTATGACTGACATCAGAAATCCACTAGATTTACCCTGATTTGAGTCGAGACGAACTGACGAACAATCTTAAAAAACATCAGTAATTAAAGAATACAAAAAGCATTGGTTTAAGGATAACTTAAAATACTGGATCACCATTATTGTAATCAACAGTTTTCATGGTGTCTTGACTGCTGACTATAGAATAGTATTGGAACTAGTAAAAAGCACTTCCTTTAGTTTTCTGTTTAATGTAATTGTAACCATATTAATCTTTCTGATAGTTTGGATGTTTAAGCGAGACTTCACATTACCGCGCTTCCTGAAAATTTTTACAACTTGGTCATTCATAAGTTTTTTAGCTCAAGTATTTAACACTTTCTACTGGTAAAGAGCAAGACAATCACTTTGCTATCGTTTGTTTGCACTGAATGCAATAGGTTCTACGTTTGAGACATGCCTGCTAGCGCTCGTTTGCAACGAGTGCACTAGATATACCTATGGGATATGTCGGAAAAATAAATGTTCAGCACCAATTGATTTGTCACCTAACTAGTGCATACATCAATTGAATTGTCTTTTATCCCTGTTTGACATCCGAATGAATTGTCACTTATAATCTCAGAAAAGGAAGCTTAAGATGTAGCTTCTTGAATTTTTGAAGTCATCTGGTTGAACTTAGACCATCTTACAATAACTACAAAAACTTCATAGGCGAGTTAGATCAATGTGCTACGGAGATCTAACGGAGGATTTTGGCTCCCTATGAAGATGAGAAAATAAAGGGAAACGAGGATTTTATATCATCTGAGTATCCGAATCACACTGATCTTAGACTATTTACAGGATTGGATATAGCCGCTTTGATAGAGTGATAGCTCACAGTAATGATAGCAATGGTAGACGCGATCAGACTACCGAGCACAAAAAAGTACCACGATAAATCTATACGAAAGGCAAAGTTGGAGAGCCACTCTCTCATGAAATAATAGGCAATTGGAATGCCAATCAAAGTTGCGATTCCCACTAGCTTTAAAAAGTCTTTCGAAAGCATGCCGACAATAGCTCGCTCATGAGCTCCCAACACCTTCCGAACAGCAATCTCTTTAATGCGTTGCTCAGCTACAAAGGAAGAAAGACCATATAAACCCAGACAAGCAATTGCTATGGCCAGCAAGCAAAAGATGATAATGAATTGGTTGAACTGCTCTTCATCTTTGTATGCTCCCTCAAAGTATTCATCAAGGAATTGGTAATTAAAGTCAGAGGGAGCATTCCATGTGTGCCACAAGTCTTCGATACTGGCCAGCACCTCATTGGTTTTGTCGGCCTGAACTTTCACCATAAGTCTGCTACTGGGTGCATTGTGAATAACCAAGGGGTCTATAGGTCGTTCCAGTGAGTGATGGTGGAAGTCTTTGACCACTCCAATTACCACACCTCTTTTATCAACGGCCCATTCTCCGCTATGTGTGGTATAGTACTCGATCGTCTTGCCAATTGGATCTTCCCAAGTTTCCCCGTAATCATTAATAGCTTTTTTCCAGGCACTTTCGTTGAGAATGAATGCTGAACTATCGGTTGGGATAGCTTCTGAAAAGGCACGACCCAGCACCATTTCAACACCCAGTGCATCAAGTGTATTAAGCCCTACGTAGTAGCCTAGCCATGCGTCACCATATGGGTCTTCATAATTGGAAAAACCTTCAAACTTGTATCCCCAGTAATAGGCATTGTCGCCCGGAATTTGTCTGCTGGCCATTACAGCATGTACTCCATGAATCGATTGGACTTGGTCCTTCACGATGGACCATTTTTGCCCCAGGGATTCGATACTCCCATAATTCATTACCAGCGTATTTTCCGGTTCAAAACCTAGGTCTTTTTTCTTCACAAAGAGCATTTGTTTGTATACCACAATGGCTCCTGTAATCAACACAATAGAGATAGTGAATTGAAAGATTACCAGTGATTTACGTATCCATCCTTTGCCTCCCCGTACAGGATTATCACCAGCCAGAATTGAGATGGGTTGAAAAGAGGACAAAAACAAAGCTGGGTAACTTCCAGTAATCAGGATGGTGATGAATGCAAGTGATAGCAGACCTGTGAATACGGTTGACAAATCGTTTAGTCCCAGGAGCAAGTCGATTTCTGCCATTCGATTGATGGGAGGAATAGCCACCGTAAGAATGAGCAAAGCAAGTACGATGGCCATAAACGTCATAATGGCTGATTCCGCGAAGAACTGAATGATGAGCTGTTTTCGGAAGGCGCCCATCACTTTACGTATGCCGACTTCTTTGGACCTCTTTGAAGCTCTGGCCGTGGCAAGGTTCATAAAGTTGATGCAAGCAATCAGCAAAATGATTACAGCTATTGCTGAAAAAATGCGCACCTGATTAATGTTACCGTGGGAGGTATAGTCCGACCTGAGATCGTACGACTTGAGATAAAGGTCTTCGACTGGCATAAAATCGATGGTGATTGAGTCTGCTTCAGCATCATAATATTTATTCCACATTTCCTGATACTTGTCTTCCATCAGTTGCGGGTCTGTGCCGGGCTGGAGTTTTACATAACTACCGATCCAGTCATTCGGCCAGAGATTCATTATGTTGAGCGATCGATCATCGTAAAGCAAAGCGAAGGGTAAAACTACATCGAATTGTAGATGCGAGTTGAACGGAATGTCTTCGAAAACCGCTGTTACCTTGAAAGGTATTTCATCACCGTTGATAACGTTATCTATCCGTAGTATCTGACCCATGGGGTCTTCATTCTCAAAGAATTTCTCAGCATAGGATTTTGAAATGGCAACACTGTTTTTATCCTTCAGGCACATGGCTTTGTTTCCCTGGACCAACGGGAAGGTGAAAAAGTTAAAAAAGTTGGAATCAGCTACCAGAAGATCTTCATAGTAGATTTTATCAGTAGATAACGAAACTCTCCTGTCGGTTTTCCAGAAATTGATACGTGTAAAGCTGGCCACCTCGGCATAGTCTCGGGCATAAGTTGGTGCAGCTTGAGCGTTGATATAACCGTATACGTGTTGCAGCCGATACATATCATGACCATCGGCGTGAAACTTGTCATAGCTGGTTTCTACTTTGATGAACAGAAAGATCATAAAAACACATGCCAACCCGACACCAAGTCCGCTAATGTTGATGAGTGAATAAGACTTGTACTTCAGTAGATTTCTGAAAGCAACCTTGATATAATTCTGTAACATGGCCAATGAGTTTGAAGATTGATAATTGCGTTCTGCGCGGTACATGCGTGCGTACCTGATCACCTCGAGACAGTACAAAATGCTGGCAAAGAGCCTTCCTCTTTTCAGGGCGTGTTCATGGAACTCTTCTGATAGATCTCCTGAAATTTCTTCAAAAAGCTCTTTACTTATGAGATGGGAAAGAATCTGGGAGGCGATCTTTGGTGGTCGATAAGGAGGCATATCAGCTAAGTTTTGGTATTAGGTGTTGCATATTTCTCCAGAGGGCATCCCGCCTGGCTTTTAATGCCTCAAGGGCACGAAAACCTTGCGGTGTGATTTCGAAAAAACGCTTGCGTTTACCCCCTCGCTCCGGTGTAGATTCACCAAAGGCACTCTTCACATACTCTTTCTTTTCAAGACGATTGAGTACGGTGTGAATAGAGCTTAGCACCACTTTACGTCCCATTTTGTCGGCCAGTTCTTTCCTGATGGCCGGTGCATAGGCTTCCGGATAAAGAGAACCTGTAATTAACAATACCAGTTCTTCAAGTTCTCCAAGGTGTTCTCCTTTCATAATGGAATTAAATACTGATTTGTCGATTTTATACGCAAGGTATTAGATATTGTTCTGATTTGTCGATAAAAAAATAAAAAGGCCGATTATTTATGAATTTTTGTATTAGCTATTCAGATATGTGACAAAATAACTGGTGATACACAACAATTCATTCTGCGCTCAACATAAAACTGAAAGTCACAACGGAAATTAATTCCCCACCAAGTCCCACCAATCTTTCAAAATCCCAAGAATCAACCGCCAAATCCCGAATAAGCACTAATAAACAAGCGCTAAATCAGCTATAACTACTCCGAAGCACACCTGGCCTTCCTCTAAAATACCCGTAATAAATACCCCTAAATCAACCTTTTAGAGCATATATTCTATATTTTTTTCACATTTGTGTGTGAAAGTGGGGGAAAGTGTCGCAAAATGTGAAAAGTTGATTACATTTGTCTCGGTGGTTTATATTTTTCAAGGCTCAGTATGGCGTTTTTTACAAGCGAGTATGAGTGTAAGTTGGATACCAAGGGTAGGTTGGTTTTACCTGCAAAGATTAAAACCAATCTCCCTGAGGTCTCCACTACCGAACTAGTCATCCGGAAGGGATTCGAACCGAATCTCATTCTGTACCCGATGGTGGAATACAAAAAGATCCACCACAAAATTTCATCACTGAGTGAATTCAACCCCGAACAGCGAAAGCTGAAACGAAATTTTTTCAGGAGCATAGCTCAGGTAGAGTTGGATACAGCCAGCCGAATTTTAGTACCAAAGACCATGCTCGCTCATGCACAAATAGAGAAAGAAGCAATTCTGATCGGCATGGGCAACTATATAGAAATGTGGAATCCTGCGGTCTTCAACGATCATTTGATAGAAGACATGGAGGAATACTCAGAGCTGGCCCAGAAATTCTTAGATGAATAGGGTAATGAAAAAACTCCCTTCTCCCTTGGGGGCGGTCCGACGATTAGGAGGGGTAGGGATGAGGTCAAGAAATGCTAGGTGTGAGGTGAATGAGTAACTACCACAATCCTGTAATGCTGCAGGAAAGTCTGGAAGGTCTAGATATAAAACCAGACGGGGTGTACGTGGATGTGACATTTGGAGGAGGGGGACACAGCCGTGAGATTTTAAACCAGCTAACCACTGGGCATTTACTTGCATTCGATCAGGATAAAGATGCTGAGACAAATGCACATTCACTCTCTGAAGCTTTAGCTAAAGAGGGTAAAAAAAGTTCTTTCACATTTATTGAGTCAAATTTCAGATACCTCAAGAAGTTTTTACGATTTCATGGGATCACCGAAGTGGACGGCATTTTAGCCGATTTGGGAGTTTCTTCTCACCAATTTGATGAACCAGAACGAGGTTTCACCACGCGAGCGGAGGGCGTCCTGGACATGAGAATGGATCAGGGAGCAAGTAGAAGTGCTCATGAGGTGCTAAATGAATACAGAGAAAATGACCTGATTCACATCTTCAGTGCCTATGGCGAAGTGAAAAATGCGAGAACCTTAGTTCGGGAGATCGAAAACTTCAAGTTAAACGCAGCAATCACTACGAACGAACAACTGAAAGAGATCGCATTGAAAAATGCACCCAGAGGAAGAGAAATGAAATACCTCGCACAGGTTTTTCAAGCAATCAGGATTGAGGTGAATGAAGAGATTGAGGTATTAAAAGAATTTTTGACTCAAGCAGGAGAAGTCCTAAAGAAGGATGGCAGACTGGTTGTGCTGAGCTATCACTCTTTAGAAGACCGACCCGTGAAGAACTTTATTAACAAAGGAAATTTCAAAGGGACGGACGAAAAGGATTTTTACGGTAATCCAATCCGGATACTAGATCCGGTTACCCGAAAACCAATCGTCCCAACCATGGCAGAAATAAATAAGAACAGCCGAGCAAGAAGTGCGAAGCTGAGAATTGGCAGAAAGAAGTGATGGTATTTGGTAGCTGGATTTTAGGACCTCAAGGTCTAATGTCTAACTACTAATATCTAACTACTAAATTATGAAGAACACCTATAGATTACCCCAGCAAGAAGAACGAGGAGGTCTGTTCAGACTCATCACTCGTTTTCTTCGGATGGATAGTTCGATGAGTGAAGTGATACACGTACGCTTCCTTCCTCAGATACTATTCCTAACATTTCTATGCGTCCTATATATAGGAAATCGTCATTATGCCGAGAAGAAAATCAGGTCCATCTCCGAGCTCGAAGAGCAAGTAGAGGACTTGAGAGCTGATTACACTACCCTGAAAGCTGAATTCATGTATGAAAGCAAGCAATCAGAAGTGGCAAAACGAGCCTTTGAGCTCGGATTGAAAGAAAGCAATGAATCACCAGTATTGATTAAAGGCGATTAAGCATGATGAGTATCAAGCGAGACAGCTCTGTCGAGCACAGTAGAAAATGAGTATCAAGCGAGACAGCTCTGTCGAGAGCACTATTTAAAAATGAGTATCAAACGAGACAGCTCTGTCGAGCACAGTAGAAAATGAGTATCAAGCGAGACATAGTATTTCGTGTACGCATAGCATTCATTCTCACCTTTCTGGTAGCAGGAGCGGTGGTTTTCCGTATGGTTAAAATCCAATACATCGAAGGCGAGAAATGGGTAGACCTGGGCGAAACAATTGGAATGAAGGTGATGAACGTCAAAGCGACGCGAGGAAACATCTACGCAGATGACGGAAGTCTTTTAGCTACCTCATTGCCGTTCTACAGACTGGCGCTGGATCCATACCTTGCTAAGGATGGCCTGTACAAAGGAAGCATCGATTCATTGAGCTACTTACTCTCCAGATACTACAAGGATTTGGACGCCACGCAGTACAAGCGAAAGATCAACAGTGCCAGAGAGCAAGGTCGCAGGTACATCACCTTGAACCGCAAGGAAATTGGCTACCAGGACAAGAAGCTGATGGAACGCTGGCCCATATTCAGAGAAGGAAGATTAAAAGGCGGTGTTATTTTCGAAAAGGTGGAAAAACGGTTCCTGCCTTTTTCTCATTTAGGCTACCGCACGATTGGAAATGTAAATGATAGCGATCGAGGAGTTGTCGGACTGGAGTATAGCTTTAACAGACAACTAGCGGGTGTCAATGGTCAGGCGCTTTACCAAAAAATGGCTGGTGGTGGCTGGAAACCCATATATGATGGATCGGAAAAAAGACCGGTCGATGGGTATGACATTCAAACAACCATCAACGTAGACCTTCAGGATGTTACGGAATCTGCTTTGCTCAACGAGCTCCAAAAGCACGATGCAGATTATGGTGTCGCGGTAGTTATGGAAGTGAAAACGGGAGAGATTAAAGCTATTTCCAATTTGAGCAGAAATGCCAGAGGAGATTACTACGAACGTTACAATTATGCCGTAGGCAGTCAAGGTTCGCGTGAACCAGGATCGACCTTTAAGCTGGCAAGTATGATCGCGCTGTTGGAAGAAACAGACATTCAATTAACAGACTCAGTTGATACAGGCAGCGGAGCACTCGAGTTTTTCGATCGAACGATGAAAGACCACAAACCGGGTGGGTTTGGGAAATTGTCCATTCAGGAAATTTTCGAAAAGTCTTCAAACATTGGTGTAGCGAAGTTGGTCACGCACTACTTCAATGATAATCCTGAAAAATTTATTGAATATCTAAAGAGCATGAAGCTCGATCAGCCACTGGACTTCCAAATGGTGGGAGAGGGGAAACCGTACATTAAAGATCCTTCGGACAGCACATGGAGTGGAATCAGTTTGCCATGGATGTCGCACGGATATGAGTTAAAAATGACCCCATTGCAAATGCTTGCATTGTACAATGCAGTAGCCAATGACGGCAGAATGGTAAAGCCAATCATCGTCAAAGGCGTGATGCGCGCAGATAAAACGGTTGAGAAATTTGAAACTGAAGTAATCAATAAAAAGATATGTTCCCCAGAAACATTGCAGAAGCTACAAGCAATGATGGAGGGTGTGGTGCAAAGAGGGACCGCCTCGAACATTAGTCAAAGTCACTACAGAATTGCAGGAAAAACAGGTACAGCTAAGAAGGTAAAGAACGGACGATATGTGAAAGAATACTACACCTCGTTTGCAGGGTATTTTCCAGCAGAAGCACCAAAGTATAGCTGCATCGTTGTGATAGATAATCCGAAGGGATACAAGATATATGGTAGCGACGTTTCGGCACCAGTCTTCAAAGAGATTGCCGACAAGATTTATTCGCTCGAACTAGACCTTCATGAAATCAAAGAAGAAGGAATTGAGGTAACTGGTGTATTTCCCTACATCAAGGCTGGGAAGCAAGACGAACTAACAATGATTTGCAATGAATTCGGTATTTCTAACCACTCAACAGGTGATGCTGAGTGGGTAAAAACCGATGTGATAGATCACGCCGTGTATTGGGAAGCAAATACGATGGACTACGAAAAAGTGCCTGACGTTCGTGGTATGACATTGAGAGATGCAATCTACGTGCTGGAAAATCTTGGCTTTGCAGTTGAGGTTGATGGTAGGGGACGAGTGAGCACACAATCTCAGACGCCTGGAGGAAGACTGATAAAAGGTTCAACCATTAAGCTGCAAATGAGCTGATGAAAATACTGAAAGACATATTGTACGGTATTTCTCTGCAGTCGCTTACTGGCGATCGTGATTCAGCTGTTTCAGGAATTGCGTTTGACTCTAGAAAAGTTAAGAAAGACACGTTGTTCGTAGCTGTCAAAGGCTTGACGGTTAATGGGCATGACTACATTGACCAAGCGATTAAGAAGGGTGCGAAGGTGATTGTATGTGAATACCTACCGGAGAATCCATCGGAGGAGGTGACGTTCGTGCAAACAAACGATTCAGCTGAAGCGCTTGGAATCATCGCATCCAATTTTTACGAAAGGCCTTCAGAGAAATTGAAGTTGATCGGAATTACCGGGACTAACGGTAAGACTACTTGCGCTACACTCTTGCATGATTTGTTTGGCCATTTGGGATATAAAGCTGGACTTCTTTCTACAGTTGAAAATCGTATTGATAGAAAAGTGCTGGACTCCAGTTACACCACTCCAGATGCAATTCAGTTAAATGAACTATTGGCTCAAATGGTCAAGAAGGGCTGCACGCATTGCTTTATGGAAGTGAGTTCACATGCGCTGGTTCAACGCAGAGTTTCAGGCATTCATTTCACAGGAGGTGTGTTCACCAATATTTCGCATGATCATTTGGATTATCACAACACGTTTGATGAATACATCACTGCAAAGAAGATCTTATTTGATCAGCTAAGCTCTGAGTCATTTGCTCTCGTCAACGCCGATGACAAACGGGGAGCTGTGATGCTCCAAAATACAAAAGCGGAGAAATTTAAAATGGGTATTAAATCCATGGCTGATTTCAGAATACGAATCATCCACAATACGCTGCAGGGATTAGAACTCAATTTCAGTGGGATAGATGTTTGGTTCAAGCTGATAGGAGAATTCAACGCCTACAACCTAATGACTGCCTATGCAGTGGCAGTGCTTTTAGAGGAAGACAAGGAAAATATTTTAAGTGGCCTATCGGTTGCAAGTGGAGTCAATGGAAGATTCGAAAAAGTGGAAAACACCTCCAACATTTTGGCGATTGTTGATTACGCGCATACACCAGATGCATTGGAGAATGTGCTAGAGACGATCGATAAACTGCGGACCAATAATGAACTCTTGGTGACTGTTGTTGGGTGCGGCGGAGATAGAGATCGAAACAAGCGACCTGAAATGGCAAGAATCGCTGCTTCACTCAGCAATAAAGTGATCTTAACTTCTGATAATCCCCGAAGCGAAGATCCGAAACAGATTTTGGAGGAAATGAGAGTGGGAATTCCTAAATCCTTTGAACGAAATGTGATGGTAATCGAAGACAGAAAAGAGGCAATCAGGACCGCATGTAATTTGACCAGCAATCAAGATATCATTTTAGTTGCTGGCAAGGGACATGAAACCTACCAGGAAATTAAGGGAGAACGTCACCACTTTGACGACAAAGAAATTTTAATTGAACTCTTAAACAATTAGATATTGACAATTAAGAATTAACTATTTAACTATTCACAAACAACTATTTAACTGACAACTAATTAACTATTCACTGACAACTAATTAACTATTCACTGACAACTATTTAACTAATCAACTGACAACTAAAAAATGCTGAAATACCTATTTGAATATCTGAACGAACTTGATTTCCCTGGGGCAGGAATGTTTCAGTATATCTCTTTCCGAGCAGGTATGGCAGCACTTTTCTCTCTACTTATTACCATCACACTTGGTAAGAAACTGATCAGTATGCTTCGAAAACTTCAAGCCGGGGAGTCCATCCGTGATCTGGGACTCGATGGTCAAATGGAGAAGCAAGGAACACCTACTATGGGAGGGATCATTATCATTTCTGCAATTGTCATTCCAACCCTTTTGTTCGCTGATCTCAGCAATATCTATGTGATATTGTTGTTGGTGTCTGCGCTGTGGATGGGTGCTATCGGTTTCATAGATGACTACCTAAAAATCAAACGGAAAAACAAAGAAGGACTCAGAGGAAAATTCAAAATTGTAGGTCAGGTCGGTTTGGGACTGTTTGTTGGACTTGTATTGGTGTTCCACCAGGATGTGGTAATTCAAGATCTCTCAGGCGAAGCCTATACACAATACGACTCGATCGTAACGACGATACCTTTTGTTGCAAACAATGAATTTCAATACGATTGGCTATTGCCGAAAGCACTGGAATCGTACACCTGGGTACTTTATGTTTTGATCATCATATTCATTGTAACCTCTGTTTCCAACGGGGCAAATATCACAGATGGACTCGACGGTCTTACAGCTGGTACATCGGCGATTATAGGATTGACATTGGCAATTTTCGCTTACCTGTCGGGTAACGCAATTTTTTCCAATTACCTAAACATCATGTTCATTCCAAATGCCGGAGAAATTGTAGTCTTCTGTACTGCATTTGTGGGCGCATGTATCGGATTTCTTTGGTACAATTCCTATCCAGCTCAGGTATTTATGGGAGATACAGGTAGTCTATCCCTCGGTGGTATCATCGCGGTGTTAGCGATCGTAATACGAAAAGAATTGTTGATTCCTGTCTTGTGCGGAATCTTTCTGATTGAAATCTTATCTGTAATTCTACAGGTATCCTACTTCAGATATACTAAGAAAAAACTAGGTGAAGGGAAACGAATTTTCTTAATGTCTCCACTTCACCATCATTATCAAAAACGTGGTTTGCATGAAACAAAGATTGTTTCTCGCTTTTGGACGGTCGGAATCCTGCTTGCCATTTTCACCCTAGCAACGCTTAAAATTCGCTAAATGACAGTAACAGAGCTACATCAACAAAATGTGAAATTTCAGAAAGGAGCAGTACAGCTTTCAGAACTGATACCTTCCGGCGCGCTGACGGAAGCCACCTCGGTGATTATCCGAAGTTCGCAGCTACTTCATTCCTTTTTGGAGAAATTAATTCATGCGGCAAACGAAACTCAACTTGGTAATGCCATCGAGAGAGTCGAGGACAACATGGATGAAATCGTTTTCATGTTAGATCAATTGGATATTGCAAACAAGAAACAACCGATCAGCTTGATCGAAGACTTTCTAAAGGAGGGATACGACTTAATGTCTGTCTACTCGGTTTGTGTAAATCAGGTGATTAACCAAAAAGTACCAAGCGAGGAATAATGAAGAAACTCATAGTCATATTAGGAGGTGGAGAAAGTGGCGTTGGAGCTGCAATGCTTGCTTTGAAAGAAGGCTATGAGGTATTCGTGTCTGATGGTGGAGAAATCTCGGCTGAGAGAAAACGTCAACTTGAAGAACTTAACATTCCATTTGAAGAGAACCTTCACTCATGGGATAAAATCAGAAAGGCTCAAACAGTAGTGAAGAGTCCAGGTATTCCCGATTCTGCAGGCATTGTTGTGAAGCTTCGGAAGAAGGGATTTGAGATAATTTCCGAAATTGAATTTGCTTACCGATTCATGGGAGAGGCAAAAATCATAGCCATTACTGGAACAAACGGAAAAACGACCACTTCCCTCTTGACGCACCATTTGCTGAAGGCAGCGGGACTAAAGGTCGCCTTGGGCGGAAATGTGGGAACCAGCTTAGCCAAGCTAGTAGCAGAAGGTGGCTATGACTACTACGTGGTTGAAGTAAGCAGTTTTCAACTAGACGGTATCGTCGAGTTCAAACCCGATATTGCCATTTTACTAAATATCACTCCAGACCATCTGGACAGATACGATAACAAATTCGAGAACTACGTCTCTTCAAAATTCAGAATCATTGAGAATTTGACGCAAGAGGAGGCCTTCATTTACTGCGCTGATTCGGCACCCATTACCGAGGAACTAAATAGACGAAAAGCTGAAAACTGTGTATTTGCAATGTCAGTTTCCAAGCACGAAAAGCTCGGTGCATATCTCGAAGAAGATCACCTGATTTTCAACTACGAGTTCAGAAGTAACGATCA
>JBDWQX010000032.1:0-31540 GCA_039986395.1 Cyclobacteriaceae bacterium | reverse complement strand
AGGGTATCTTTTCTACTGCTTGTACTTGCATCAAACAAGCATTGACATGAAAAAATCCATACTCATCCTCGCTGGCCTAATAACAATCGTTTCGTCCTGTGACGAAGACACCGTTGACCCAAGTAGTCTCTTAGGCACATGGAAATTATCAGAAGTGCTAGCTGATCCAGGAGATGGAAGTGGAACCTTTCAGCCCACCGATGATAATTACACGATGACTTTTCTCTCAGAAGGGAGGCTCTGGATGGATCAGGGTTTGTTTTGTACTCCTAGTTTAAAGCTATTTCATCAGGGAAATGGGTCGTACGATACATCAAGAAATGTCATTACATCTGAAGAATGTGCTACAGTTGACACGACACCGGAATACAGCTATGAACTCAATTCAAGCGATGAATTAATTGTCTACCTGCCCTGCATCGAACCTTGCGCCAACAAGTTTATCAAGATTACAGACGAGTAGGAATCTTGATACTTCAAAATAAATAATTCCTTTTTTTCGTAACCATTTATTCGACAATTACGAATTATATATTAAATTCGGTTTTGTCGAATAAATAAATCATGAAAGGAACACACTTAGGAGAACTTGAAGAAATAGCACTGCTCATCGTTGCAAATCTGTTTGACAACGCTTACGGCGTAGCAATCAAACAAGAAATTGAAGAAAAATGCAATCGCTCCATTACCATCAGCACTGTACATAATGTTCTACAGCGATTGAGTGAAAAGGACTTCCTCGAATCAAGGTACAGTGAACCAACAAAGGAACGAGGTGGCAAAAGAAAACTACTGTTTCGAGTTACAAAAGCTGGCCAATCTGCATTGTCTACGTCGAAAAAAATGCGTGATAATTTATGGTCTGGCATTCCTCAAATTGCCTTTGACCGATGAAGTCGGTATCACCAAATATTGTTCGAAAACTGCTAAAAAAGTTCTGCAAAGCAGACCTGTGGGAAGCGATCGAAGGGGATTTGAACGAGCTATTCCTTGCTGACCTCGAACGAAGAGGGAAAAGAAAAGCCCAAATCAACTATTTCCTAAATGCCCTTGCCTTCCTCCGATACCATCGCCTTAGAAAAAACAAAAATTCAAAAACCCTAACTAATATGTCTCTTATCAAAAACTATGTGAAGGTCTCCGTGCGGGATTTGAAACGCAACAAAATTTTCACTGGAATCAACTTAGTTGGGCTAGTCGCAGGCATGACGGTCTCAATTCTCATGTTACAGTACGTACTCTTTGAAACAAGCTTTGATACTTTCCATGATGACTATGATAGGATTTATAGAGTCATCAACGATCGCTACCAAAATGGAGAATTGGTCCAGCACGGAACCATTACTTATCCGACCATCGGTCCTACCCTCGTAGCAGATTTCCCGGAAATTGAATCCTACACACGACTGACATATAACACACGTAATTACGTGGAATACGAGGATGATCTAATCATGACAAACAATTTTCTGATTGCTGACGAACACTTCCCTTTGTTTTTCTCTTTTGAAATGATTGCAGGTGAGAAAGAAGACTGTTTGAATACGGCTTTCAAGGTGGTTCTCACAGAAAGCTTCGCGAAAAAACTAATTGGCTCTAATAGTTCAATAACTGATCTTATGGGAAAGACAGTCACTCTTTACGGTGCTCCATGCGAAATAACAGGCATATTGGCTGATCCGCCTGAAAACTCCCATTTACAATTCGAGATGCTTATCTCCTATAAGACCTTCATCGCCATGGCTGGCGATGGGGCTGACAACAGCTGGGAGTGGTCAGATTTCTATCACTATGTCAAATTGAAAGACGGGATTGAGAGCTCTTCACTCTCAAGCAAGCTGGCAGATTTTGGCGTTCGATATTTCAAGCAAGGTGAAGTATCAGGAGGTGAAGAGAAGTTTCACCTACAGCCTCTATCTGACACACACTTTGATCCATCCATGGAATATGAAATCGGTAATGTGACAAACGGAAAAATCGTATGGCTCATGCTTGCAATCGCTGTTTTCATCATCATTATTGCATGGATCAACTATATCAACCTGAACACAAGTCGGGCCATCCAGAGAGCCAAGGAAATAGGCATCCGGAAATCTGTAGGGGCTCAAAAAGGCCAAATCATTGGTCAGTTTTTTATCGAAACTATCTTACTGAATTTTCTTGCTCTTTTCATATCCGTGCTAGCCGTGCTCTTACTTCAACCATCTTTCAATCAACTGACAGGTTTGGATCTAAGCATGTCAATCTTAGGAGTTTCCTCCGTTGGAGGAATACCATTCCCATTGCTGTTTCTAGTCATATTGTCTTCACTTCTCACTCTTGTCGCGCTCTATCCAGCATTCCTTGTAATGAGATTCAGCACACAAGACATTCTAAAAGGTAGTTTCAAACTAAAAGGCGAAATCACCTGGCTCAGAAAAGGAATGGTCATTTTCCAATTTTGTACCGCAGTGGTTCTGATCACTGCCGCAACTGCAGTAGGAAGACAAATCGACTTTATGGTCAACCAGAATCTGGGAATCAACATTGATAATACGATGGTAATTTATGGGCCTGAAATGACCGACTGGGACAGCACCTTCATCAATAAAATTGATCGTTTCAAAAGCGACGTTCAAAAATTATCTGGGGTAGAAATCGCAACTGCCTCAGGACGTGTGTTAGGCAGCAGAATGGGACGAATCTTTCAAATTCAATCAAGTTCAAATCCAGAAGACCCAAATCTCACCTCAAATTTCTTTAGCACTGATCATGACTTTTTTGATCTTTATGATGTTGGGATGTTGGCTGGTCGTGCCTTCGACGTTAACGATCATAACTTCGATCCAGATTTGGTCAAAAACATAGTCATCAATAAATCAGCTGCAAATCTCCTGAACTACAATCCAGACGAAGCTGTTGGTCGTACCGTTACATTTTGGAGCAAGGACTGGACGATCATAGGTGTCACCGATGATTTTCATCAGCTTTCGCTTCATGAAAAAATTGAGCCTATATTTCTTATTCCATACTATGACACAAGCAATAGCTTTTCTGTTAAGCTAACCAGTGATCCTACCGAAGCACTTGTCAGTTCAGTGGAAAATAAGTTCAATGCTCATTTCCCTGGCAATTACTTTGACTACTACTATCTCGAAGATCAAGTAGCTCAGCTGTACAACGAAGACATCCGCGTTGGGAAGGTCTCCAAAATTTTTACTATTCTCTCCATTTTGATCGCAGTGCTGGGGCTATATGGATTGGTCATGATGACACTTGTGAGAAAAACCCGGGAAATAGGCATGCGAAAAGTGCTGGGCGCGAACCTTGGGCAGCTCTTGCTTTCTATAAGTAAAGAATTCATTTTGCTAGTATTAATCGCTGTAGTTATAGGAGCCCCGATCAGTTACTTCGCTGTACTTGAGTGGAAGGCAGGGTTCGCTTACTCTATAGACATGGGATTTGGTCTCATTCTTGGAGCATCCGCCATTTTATTGCTCATTTCGATTTTGACAATTGTTTTCCAAACAAAAAGAATTTCAAGAAACAACCCTGTTGAATCACTTCGATGCGAGTAGATAATATTCTCAATACTTGAAAAAACCTATCTTGTATTTCAATATCAGCAGGCATATTAGGCTGCTGGAAAAAACAAATACATGAGACTATTCATCCTACTACTTGGTTTACTTCTGCTTGTTCCTTCATATGGGCAAATGGAACCAACAGATAATCTAAGGAAGCCTGTACCTGATCTGCCTTGGGGCAGCTTGGAAGGTTCAGGGATTAACAGGGATTCCATTCAAAATCTTTTGAGACTCATCGAAGAGACTCCTCCCAATGACTTCAGGGGGCTAGTAGTCATCAAAAACAACAAAATTGTTATCGAAGAATACTTTCATACCTACTGGAGGAATACCATCCATGACATCAGGTCAGCAGGGAAAAGCATAACGGCAATGCTTTTGGGTGTGGCATTGAAGGAAGGGCTAGTGCAAAATTTAGAGCAAAGTGTCTACTCGTTTTTTCCAAAAAACAAATACCCAACTCTAAATGAAGAGTACAAGAAAATCAAACTCGAACATCTCCTCAATATGTCTTCTGGATTGGATGCCGATACTGATGATTCCCAATCTTTTGGTCATGCAGTTAACTGGATTGCAAAAGACGATTGGAAAGCGTATCTCCTTAGCGTACCCGTGACTTCCAGACCTGGAAAAGAGTGGGTATATGCTGATATCAATGCCCTACTAATCGGTGCTGTAATTGAGGAAACCTCTGGTATGAGTTTAAAAGATTTTGCTAAAGAGAAAATATTTGACCCATTCGGCATAAAGCAGTTCTATTGGTATACAAATGCAAATAATCAGACGGGAGCCGCAGGTAATTTGTATTTGTCAACATTGGATTTTGCTAAGCTAGGAATGCCACTTGTTAATGAGGGGAAATGGGGCGGTCAACAAATCATAGACACGAGTTACGTTGAAAAATTGTGTAGCAATGAAACATTTGACCTTTCTGATGACAATCCATATGCAGACTACTATGGAATGATGTGGTATAAATCTCACCGGACTTTTGGAAATAATGACATCGACTATGTGTTTGCATCCGGAAATGGTGGTAATCACCTAATCGTAATCCCTGATCGAGAACTTGTTATCGCATTAACCTCAAGTGCATATGGTAGAGGGCCTGGGCACCGAAGGTCGTACAACGTCATGAGCAAAATACTTTCTTCATTGGAATAGGCTGCCAATCGCGATACTGGAAACTGATCAAAAAACTTATCTTGCATTTCAATTTTTCAATATATGAGACAGATCATACTTTTAATTGCTGCGACACAATTCAATCTTGTATTTGCTCAATCCGAATTGTCTGGCTTTGAAAATCTGGTTGGTAGTAAATGGGAAGTTGTTGGTAAATGGAGCAATGGTGAAGATTTCAGGCAAGAGTATCTTTTCGAATGGGGCCTGGGTAAAAAACTGATAAAAGTGCAAACCTTCGGAACTACAAATATGCTCACAGGTGAATACGGTCTGAGAAATGAGGGTATTCGTTTTTGGAAAGAGAATGAGGAAATCATAAAGTTTTATGAGTTCGACATTTTCGGGGGTGTCACAGGGGGTGATTGCACGATAGACGGTAACAATATTATCTATGATTACAAGTATGAGGGATTAACATTCAGGGACTCCTGGATATTTAAGGACAAGGACACCTATCAATACGTGGTTGAAAATCTTGAGAATGGAAAGCGGAAGGAACTATACCTTGACTCCACTATTAAACGACAAAACTGAGCTTACTTTTTGATAAACCTAAATCGTTTTGACACACCATCATCGGTAGATAGCATGATGTTATAGGTCCCTTCAGCTATGTCGATGATGTCAATCTGTGTAGAAAATGACCGAAGTGTTCCTGCTTGAACCATTTTCCCTGAACTATCGAAGATTGAGTACTGGGAAGGCTTCTCAGTTTTCAAAAGGAGGTTTAACCGATTTCCAGCAGGATTCGGGTAAATCGCCAAAGTTTCACTCTCAACTATTCCGAGTGGTGGCTGCTCATCACCATCTCTAAACATTTCATCAAAGAAGTTGAAAGCTCGCTCACGAGCTAAATCACGTCCGTCTTGGTCTTCATTTGAGTCATCGTCTTTCGCATTGTCAAAAGAATGATTAACATCATCATAGACATACCTGCTGATATCGTGTCCCTCATCCTTGATCTTCTGAATGAACGCTTCATTGGAATCCTTGAAGCAGATATCGTCATTTGAACCACAATGTGTAACAATGGAAATCCCATCAATTGGTTCATAAAAAATATCGCTTCCATCTTTGAAGTATCCGAAGAAATTATACCCGCCGTACCATGCCATCACACCTTTCACTCCCTCAAAACTAGTGCTGAGCGGTGGACCATAGTCATACTGGTCGCCACTTGAAGAAACATCATATACAATCGCATCTGTGTTGTCCGGGACCTCATACGCCGCTGCAATGACTGCACCCGCTCCATGCGACCAGCCAATCCAGACCTGGTCATCAATGAGTGATTTCTCTGAACCACTGTCATCTGTGAATGTCAGATTATCTAACAATCGAGCTGACTGCTTCACATCCTCAGCCCTCACTTGGTAAGGTGAAAGAATCTCATCTTCAGGTGGAGTTTTGCTTTTGAAAGAATCAACACCTCTCTCGCAAAAACTCTCAATGAAGAAAATGGCTCTACCTGTCTTTGGAAGACTGTCTCTCCAAAATCTGAATTGAGATTTAAATGCTGGAATCTCATCGCTATCATCACAATCACTTACCAGCCCACCCGATCCGTGTACAGCAATCACAACATCTAATGGAGCCAACACGTCTTCAGGCAGGAATAAGTACCCACTAATAGAAGTACCATTTACCATGACATCAAATTTGTGCTCCCTTTTGCTAACGTCAATCGATTGTGACCAAAGACTGAAAGTGGCGAGCACAAATGAAATTGAGAAAAAGTGTTTCATGCTGAATGAGTTTAAGTCTTGAAATACTTTATGAAAAAAGATGATTGTATTCAAACAATGAAAAAAATGCCAAAGAACCACATCCATTGCCTGTCTAGCAATGATAGTATCCATTTTGCAGCAAAAACCGCTATTTGATGTATACAAAGGATATACAGATTCTGGAGCAGAAACTTACACGGAGATTAAATCCATAAATCTTGAAAACTACTAGTGTGATGGGGCAACTAAAAATGATCCTTGACTATAAAAACGTTAACTACAATAATTCAAGGGCTCTAAAATATATTACGACCAGCTGCTACAATGTTAGTGAGCATATGTGGTGATTTCTTAGAGTAGGTTAGCTTAAAATAGTAATTCGTACTCTGATCTGTTTTCTGCAACTGCATTTTGCAGAGTTCATGGGTGCTACCCTCAAGTAGAACGACGTTTGCTGGAGGAATGTCTTCAAATCTCTTAAACAAGCCCTCAAAAAATGCCAACCCTTTTTCCTCAATCAAGGATGGATCAACATACGAATCCAAAAATTCAGAATCGGTTACCATTGGGGTGTGAATATGATCTACAAGCTCCACTGCTCGCTTTTCATACTTCGTTTTGGCTGTTGCCAAATCATTACGTTGTGGAAGGTCAGCTTGTTCTTCTTCGATCGTGAATTCTTCCAAATAGTCTAGTACCTTTTTTGAAGCTTCTCCACCTACCCTGGCATGATGCTTTAAGTCCAAACCGTGGGGACCTTTTGCATCAATTAGTTTTGGATACACCGTCAAAACCTGTTTAATCACTGTCAAGTCCCCCAACATCGCTGAAGTAAACAAATTGATTCGAGCTCCTTTTCCTAAAAGGAATTCAACCAAGGGTCTATGTCCAATATGACTAGCTGCTTCAAGTGCGGATTCGTAGTCTCCATCTCCCCAATCATGAGAAGCATGCAATAGCTTCGGTGTTTTCTCAAGCATTTGCTGCACTTTGTTCATGTCTCCATGTGCAACTTTGACAAATTCAAAAACCAACTCCCTGTCCAGAGGATCAGCTGAAAATTTTTGATTGTCAGAGAAAGCTCTGACTGGAGAGAAAGTCAGCCCCACGGTGGAAACCAAGCCTGCTGTCAAAAATTGTTTTCTATTCATAATTTTTTCTGTTCGGTAACTATTCCAGTGCATGTTACGGAAAAGAAGCACCTCGCACATAGACCTATTATGTCCTTTGATCTTACCTAGGAATAACTTGAAGTCGACCTGTCAGTTTTTGAAGTAAAGGGAAGGTAGACTTTTGTGTGGTTATGAAGTGAAACTGCTACTTTTTGAAGTGAAAAATTGACTTAAATTTCTTTAAAATCGTATCCTTGAGGAGTGTTTGGTGTATCGCACAAGAGCATTTGGCTCATCGCTGGATGGAGTATTCTCTCCGTCATCAACTTTATCAGGCTTTTATTTTATAAGGTTCTGGTTGATTCGGATTATTCATGGGATTGGGTTATCAAATATCCCACTATCTCCCTACTTGTCGGCCTCCTGATGATCTTCTTTTGGATAGCACCTGGCTACAATCTAATCAAGAGAAAATCCGCTCTGATTCGTATCAGTTTATTCCTCTTTCATGGCCTGTCTTTTACCGTCATTTACATTTATCTGCTCTTTTTCGTTTCGGGACTGTGGTCAGACCTACTTACATTAAAGTGGTATTTAAGCTCCACAAACGAGGCATTTATTAAAAACGCACATAGTGTTCTGCAAAATTACCTGTACTGTATCGCTATCATCTTTGCTTACGACTATTTTGATGATAAATCCAGGGTTCTGAACGAAAAGAAAGAAATTGAAAACCAACTTCAACAATCGAAGCTTTCAAACTTACAAGCTAAACTTCGACCACATTTTCTCTTCAATACACTACATAGCATCGTGGCATTAATAGACGAAAACAGAAAAAGGGCGCAGCAGGTTGTGATCAATTTAAGTGACCTTTTAAGGTTTTCTGTCGATCTAGAATCGTCCTTAATTTCCGTGGAAGAGGAGATAGAGTTACTAAAGAAGTATGCCTCTATCGAAATGGCTCGGTATGAAGAGCAGCTAAAAATAGAATGGCAGATATCCGATATAGGAGATACATTTCAGGTGCCCCCTTTGATTTTACAACCAATTTTAGAAAATTCTGTGAAACATGGATTTAGAAACCAGCGTAGCCAATTGATCATTAAAATCATGGTGGATAAATCCAGAAAGCAAATCATTGTGGAGAACAATGGAAATAGCTTAGCTGATAACTTTCAATCGGGAGTTGGGCTTAAGCTGGTAAATCAGCAACTCAAAGTGCACTTCGGAAAAACAGTTGGCATTGAACTGTATCAGGAGGGTGCCTGGATTGTAAATAAATTGCAATTTTGAAATGAAGAGGCTCAGAACAATTTTAGTGGAAGATGAAGGTGCTGCACTTCGTCGTCTGGAAAAAATGGCAGATGAAAATGAAAAAATAGATATTATCTGCTCAGTAAAATCTGGGGAACGTGCAGTGCAGTCGATAAATAAAAACGCTCCTGATCTGGTTTTGTTGGACATTGAGCTTAAAGATATGAACGCCTTTGAGGTAATTCGAAAACTCAATTCAAATTTTGGCGGTCAATTCATCTTTATTACAGCATATAGCCAGTATGCTGTAGATGCATTTGAAATTATGGCAACTGACTATTTGATGAAACCATATGATCTTGGACGGTTTAATCTGGCCGTTGAGCGTGCATTTGACAACGATAGTAAAACGAATATCGAAGGTTTAATCACGACATTGGATAAGCTCCAAACGGCAGCTCCTCGATTTGAAATTGTTGAAGGAACCAAAGTACATTACTTTTCCAAACAAGATGTTCTATGGATCGAGGCTGATGGTTACTACAGCAAAATTCATCTAGTCGATGGTAGCAATACCATTTTAAGAAAAACACTAAAAGAGCTTCAAGATACGCTCCCAAGCTCCTTCTTAAGGGTAAACAGATCAACAATAATTAATGTGGAATTTGTGGAGAAAAAAACAGTAAATATTTCTCAGAGGTACTACTACCTAAGGGGAGGGCTCAAAGTCAAACATTCTGGTAATTACTAACTCCCTGAGCTTCTACTTGAATCCTCTAAACCTGTTATTTTTCCAAGGTTAGTAGGCCTTTTTCTGTCACCCAGGTTTTTATCCTGTAGTTAAACCGGCCTGCCATCACTGCTGGATCGGTTTTAACCAAATCTTCAGCAGCTTCCTTGGACTTCATTTTCAAAATAAACAACCCTCCTCCCTCAGGAAACGGTCCGGCAAGCAACAACTGCCCGCTTTTAACCATTTTGCCTATGTTTATCATGTGCTCCAACTGAATTGCCTTCGCCTCGTCCTCCGTGTGTTTACTCTCTTCTGAAGGGATCAGTTCTACAAAGTAATACGTGACGTACTGAGGGGTTGAATCTTGCGCCTTTGCACTGGAAAAGAGAAGCCCGAAGATCAGAAATAGAAAAAGTCTTGCATTCATCGAGTTACTTTTCGAACTGGTGATGATTACTATTTCCATAAGCCTAGGATTAAACCCATCACAAGAAAAGAGACAACAAAATAGCCAGCGTTGACGAGAAATAACTTCAGTGATCTTCTCTCAAACAGGTAGAGAATTCCTATACTGAGTGCGACCCATCCAAAACCAGCTAAAAATCCACCAATCAAACCCCATTTCCAATCATCGTACCCACTTACAAAGCCTGCTAAATTGAAAGCCATTATAAGAGATAAAACAAATGATCCTCCAAATATCAATCCCTTGTTTCCGCCCTGGATTCTTTCTTCAGAGAAACTGTTTTCCCTTGCCCAGACTTTTCCAAATAGCATTGGTGAGTACCAGAGGCCTCCGATGAGAAACATGGATAGCGCAGCAAGCAACACAGCTAAATAATTGATCTCGATATTTTCCATAAGTACGATCTTCTGGTTATGAATCACCTAAGCAGATTAGGGTGATCAATGATAAGAGAATCGAACGATGGTTCAACCGTCGTTACATACATTGAACTGAATAGCCTTCTATTTGAAGTCAAACTGGTAATTTGAGAAGCGTACGTCTTCTCAAATTACCAGATCTTGAGCGTTAGATCTTCAATCTAACCCCGCCAGTGAAGTGAAGGACTTTCCTTTTCGTAAAAGAGAGAATTGTTCTCCTGTTTGCCCGCAGCTGGATTCTACTTCGAATAGAATGAGTTGTGTTTAGATACATCTCAACATGATCTGTAAGCTTGTACTCGTACCTTAGTCCAACCAACAATAAATTCATTCGAATTCTTTCCGCTAGTCTCTCTTCGTTCACCAGCAACTCCTCTTGCAGATTGGAGGTGAACCCATCCAGTTGGCCTAAAAGTTTAAGTCTAAAACGTTCCGAGGCATGGAATTGCAGATTCGTAGTTGGCACACCAAGGTTATATGACCACTTCGGATGGAATTTTTTGTAGAAACTAATAAAGGGAATCGGAAAAACGACTCCGCTTGTATTTGAGTAAGCTACTCCGACAATGATTCGATAGGGTTTTGGTACATCAGGTGCTTCTTTCTTGTCCTTGATTAACACCATGGTTCCCGAAATGAAGGTATCATCGAACAAGAATTCATTTGTCTCCAGATTTGAACTAAACCCTGGAACTAGTCGAGCGGCAAATCTCCAGTCCTCGTCAATCTTGTAGGTGTAGGTCAGATTGACATCAAGGAGGCGAAATTCGTCGGTCTTCGTTTGATCAAAATTGGGAATTGAATCATTGAAATTGAGATCAATCGCACTATACTCAAGCCCAAAGAACAGGTAAGCTTCGTTCTTAAGTTTTACGGGATAATTAAAAGCAATTCGCTTTCGATTGAAATCAAAATCCGATCCGATACCAGGGACAGTTGTGTACTCCACTCTAACGATATCCACCAACTGCCCATTTACAAATGGCTGGATCAGAAGTAGGCAGGCAAGGCTTAAAATGAGGCGCATGAGTATTTGGCAACATGTAAACATCGTTTATTTCTGCCAAATACAATCCTATTGTTAGATCAACAGAGCCTAAATCACGATCAGTCGCCTCTAAGAATTACCGTTGGATTGACTCGTGCCGCAAAAAACAACTTGTAACTAATAACAATCAGAGAGCTTCCGATGATAATGAGAACTGGAAACACTGCAGCTGACACCCCAAGGTTGATGTGATAGGCAAAAAGCTCCAACCATTTTGTCATTACGATCATACCAATCGGAACGGAAACAACTGCCGCAATGCCCACCAACAGCAAAAATTTAAGTGCCAATGATGTGTAGATATTTCCCATAGAAGCACCAAGAACTTTTCGAATACTGATTTCCTTTAGCGACTGCTGCACGGTAAATGAGGTCAGACCAAAAATTCCAATCAGACAAAGCACTAATGCCACCGTTGTAAACAGGTTGATTATTTGAGCAAATTTTTGATCAGACTCATATTGAGCCATCAACTGCTGATCGAGAAAGTAGAATTCGAAAGGCAGCGTTGGAAACAATGAGTCCCAGCGATCTTCCAAAGCTGAGATGGTACGCTGGTAATTATTCGCATCTATTTTAACAATCACTGAACTCATATTATTTCCAGGTCGCATTGCAAAAAGATAGGGATCAATAGGTCTGTGAAGTGATCGCGAATGGAAATCGCTTACCACACCAATCACATTGTAGCCAACCACTCCATCTCTTTCTTCGGTATAGATGTCATTGTTCAGGATACTTTCATTAGTTAAACCCAGCGCACGAACAGCCGCTTCGTTTACGACGATTGATCGATCGGCCTGCCCAGATATGCTCTCATCGAATGTTCTGCCTGCAACTACCTCAATTCCTAGAACTTCAATTAATCCGGAATCCACGTCATTCTGTCTGATTATAATTCCATCCTCACTTGGTTGTGCCGGGGATGCTCGAAACAAATTATCGCTCAGCACAAATTGCGCTGGCGTGTAAGTAGTGCCTGCAACTGCTTGTACTCCAGGGATAGCTAATAAGGTGCTTTTCACCTTCGTCAATTGCGTAATCACTTCTTCTGATTGAAGAGGAACAACCAATTGATTGGTGCTATTAAACCCCAACGGCTTGGACTGGATAAAATTCAGCTGCTTGGCTGTGGTCATAGATCCTACAATCAAAAGGATACCAACCACAAATTGAAAAACCACCAATACTTTTCTAACAATGAATGAGCCTGCGCTATTACTCGATCTTCCTCCCAGTATGTTTTTCAATTTCAACGAAGAGAGATAAAAAGAAGGGTAGCTCCCTGCCAGAAGACTTGTCACTAGCCCAATCGCAACCAGAAATCCAATTTTCTCCAAAATTTGCATTGTGGCAATCTCTTTACCTGTGAAGGACGAGTAGCTAGGTGCAAGTAAGAATATTGCGGCGATTGACACGATCAAAGACAACAAGGTAATCGCCATTGATTCCCCCAAAAACTGTGTGACAATCATTCTCTTCAAAGCTCCAAAGGTTTTTCTAACGCCTATTTCTTTGGCTCTTTTGGAGGCCTGAGCAGCCGCCATGTTGGCGAAGTTGATACATGCGATAGCCAGAATAAGAATTGCAATAGTGATCAAAATGTAGATGTAGCGAATGTCTCCTCCAATGTTTCCTTGATCCGGTGCGCTGGAGTGCAAATAAATATCTGTGACAGGTAAATAGCCATGAGCATTCTCAGGGCTCTCCACATGATTTGCAATGAGTCCTTGAATTTTTTCCGAAGATGTTTTAGCATCCGTACCGGGACGGAGTTTGACGTAGGTAAACAAAAAGTTGTTTCCAACAAGTCGATCATTCCCTACAACATACCTTCCAATTTGTCCACTGTTCATTGAACAAACAAATGCTGGATTCATATGAGAGTTGATTCCTCTATCGTCGTATACGCCAGTAACAGCGTAATCTGATGTGCCATAGTCATTGACGATAGTGATCGTCTCCCCGACTGGATCAACTTCATCAAAAAATTTATCTGCCAGTGTTTTGGAAAGAACCAGGCTCTGGGGTTGTTCCAGCATGCGCTCTCTACTCCCGTATAAAATGGGATAGTTGAAAATTTCAAAGTAATTGGGATCAGCGAGGTAGCCCCTCGTCTCCGTTATTGCCCTATCCCCCAACCGCATGATGTTCTTGCTAATGCCCAGAAAACTCACGATCCGGGTGGATGCCTCAATTTCTGGCATGTCAGCAAGTATTCGACCTTTGAGTCCTGGTGGCGAAGTAATCATCGTTACCGATTCGCCATTGACTGTAGCTTCAGTCGACACTCTGTACAGTCGATCTCCGTCTTTGTGATGCTTATCGTAGCTAAATTCGGATTCAATAAAAATGAGGATAAAAAACAGACTTGTTATCCCGATGGATAGTCCTAGTACATTAACAGCTGTGTAAGCTTTTTGCCTTTGAAGGTTTCTAAATGCAATCTTGATGTAGTTTTTGAGCATGGCACTTTGGTTTGTTGAGAATAAAAAATTGAGTCCAGGTTGAATAATTGAAGGGCGGAAAAGCAAAAGGATTTCTTTTAGGAACATTAGATCAGCAATTCGTCTGGAATGCCTTTCTCTATGTTTCATGTAGTTCTCCTCCAGATCTCCACGGATGTCGAGGTAGTAGTCCTTCCGACAATACCATTTGAAAACGATATCGGCAAAACGCTTAATCATAGCTTAGATTGGAAACAGATTTAGGAATTGCATTCCAAAGATCCAGTCGAACATTCTTGTTGTAGTCCAACGCTTTCATCCCATAAGCAGTGATCCTGAAAAACAGCTTTGGTCTCCCACCTCGTTCAGTACTCCCCTCTCCTTTTTGGGATGTCAGATAGCCTTTTTTTTCCATTCGGCGTAGGGCGGATTGTAGAGCCCCAATGCTCACCGATCGCTCCTGCCTGGATTCAATTTCTTCTTTGATTCCAAATCCATATGCCTCCTGATCCAGGACAGCGACAGTGAGTAAAACGATCTCTTCAAATTCTCCTAATTGAAACTTTTTCATGGTATTTTCCTAAATGTAGTAATACTAAATACGGAAAAACAAATAGGTAGTTTCCTAATTGTAGGAAAACCTATCACGTGGACTACTTTGAAGGTAGAGAAAGGTTACAATAATTCTTTTTCCACAAAAAGAGTAGCCTAAATTATTCTGGCCATCGAAGCATTAATAACATTACCTAAATACATCTTTGCAATGTAAACTGTACATTTACACTTTACATCTTTACAATGATTGAAAGTTTTGGAAGCAAGGGGCTCAAACTTCTTTTCGAAAAAGGAGATGGCTCTAAAATTCGACCAGATTTATTGAGGAAAGTAGAGAATACTTTATCAAGGTTAGATGCTTCGAAGGAAATCAGAGATATGAACGCTCCCGGTCTTAAGTTACATCAACTAAAAGCTGATAAGAAGCGCTACTGGGCTGTTTCAGTTGGAGCTAATTGGAGGATTACTTTTCAATTTATCGATGGGGATGCATTTGACGTTACACTAGAAGACTATCACTAATATGGGAAGAATGCTAAAACCGGTTCATCCGGGAAGAATAATCAGGGAAGACTATATGGAACCCTTAGAATTAACAATGGGCGAGCTGGCCATCGCATTAGGTGTAACCAGACAAACGATGGTGAAAATTGTGAATGGAAGATCAGGAGTAAGTCCAGAAATGGCCTTAAGACTATCAGAAGCCTTTGATACTACTCCCGATCTTTGGTTGGGAATGCAAAAGAATTATGATTTGAGTATTGCACGAGAAAAATTTAATTCAAAAACCAAGGTTAAAAAGCTATTTGTAAATACAGTGCTTTAGCCAGGCTAAAATTCGTCCTTCAGCTACTTTTTACCAATTTCAACACCTTTCCAGATTCGGTAGATGAGCACAGCACTTCGCTTGGCCTGTTTCGGTAAAGCTCGAAGGTCTCCCGTTTCACGGATCGTATGATCGTCTGCTCCAGACATTCCCATACCATCTATACCCATTTCGATGTATTCGGAAGTAAATGAAATATCCGCTGCACCAGCATCGGCAGGATTCACTGGCCCAACTTTTTCAAATCCAAGATCCTGACTGACCTTGTCAAACATACCCAACAAATTGTAGTTTCCTTCCGTGGGAGCAAATGGCGGGTATCCCTCACTAAATTCAATAGTAGCTGTAGTTCCGGGTAGGTTACTCGCAGCTATTCGTTTCATCGTTGCTTGTGTTTTGGTAATCTGTTCTGGGGAAATGCAGCGAATATCTCCCGTAACCACGACATCTTTCGATACCACATTATTCTTCCCAAAGGCAGTTCCCGCTTGTTCAGCAGGGCTGTGTGTAACCGTAGTGCCACCCAATATCCTACCAGGGTTGAAAGTCAGAAATTCTTCCTGCGAAAGCTCTTCGTAGAATTGACTTAAGATTCTTGCTGCCTCATAGATTGCACCCGCTCCCACTTCTGGTTTAAAGACCTGAGAGGAGTGCGCCGCATTCCCTGTGGTAGTAAGCGTCCAGCCAGAAGAGCTCCTTCTTGCAACATTCACCGTGGCAGGATTTCCATCGCCATTTTCAAATCCTAAAGAAATGTCCGCCCATTTTGCTGCTTCAACCAGCGTCTCCTTCGATTTTGACAGTGGGCTTCCACTCAATTCTTCGTCACCAGTCATCACGACCATGATATTCATATCCTTTAATAGGCCATTCGCATTCAAAGCGGAAAGTGCCTGCAAAATGATCACATCTCCCCCTTTCATGTCTGCAATACCTGGGCCCTTTACAATGTTTTCATCGACTGGCCTCCATTCCTGGTTTGGACTGTCCGGTTCGAATACCGTATCCAAATGGCCAATCATCAGGATTTTCTTGCCCTTTCCACCTTCAATCTTCGCGACGAGGTGTCCCGCTCTGTTAAACCCTTCGCCACTCACCCACTCTGTTTCCATACCCAAAGCATCAAACTTCTTCATCAGCACGTCCCCCACAGCCCTTACTCCTTCAAAATTCATTGTTCCACTATTGATATTGACCAGCTCCTTTAACAAAGCAATAGCGTCAGCATTGTTATCATCGACCCACTTCGACAGTTTTTTCTCCGTTCGATCAAGTTGAGCAGATGTAGAAAATGCTAGAAAAATTAAAAAAAGAATTGTCAGACTTTTGATGTATTTCATGTTCGAGATTCAAATTCATTGATCCTCAATGTTAATCAAGAAGCAACCATAAAAAAAGGCAGCTTTCGCTGCCTTAGTCTTAACAATCCTCTTCTTTACTCTAGTTTACCACCTTGGCTTTATACAGCAGCGAGCTACTCATCTTGACGCCCGCCTGATCCAAAGCACCTTTATTGACAATAAATCTTAATTTATCATTCTCTTTATAAAAGGCCATCTCTGCTCCTTTCGAAATCAAAGATTCATTTTCTGCAACCAGTACAGTTGCCGCAGATCCAATTTTACCTTGAATTAAGTCGAAATTCCTTGTTTGCGCTTCAGGTAAAAAGATCAAATCACAAAGTCCGACAGATTCGCTGCCAGAAATTTTCAAGAGTTTTATTTTGGAATTTTGTTTTGCCAAAGACTCTAATTCTAGCAAAACGGGAGAATTTCCTATGATTCCAATCGTTATTTTCTCGCCCGACCATTCCATGTACTTAGTGAAATTGAACAGGTACAACGCTTTGTATTTACTCTCTTGAGCCAGCAGGCTACTGCTACTCACCCAGAGCAGCAATACCATAATATAAGGGATGATCTTCTTCATGATCACCTCACTTTAAAATCCTACGGACAACTGCAACCCAAAGAGGTTATCGTCAGGGTCAGCACCATCATCACTAACCAATTCATAATTGACTTTGAAAACCGCAGTTTCAGCGATGTAGTAGTTCGCCCCAAGCGTGATTCGAGATCTGTCATTATCTGCTGGTCCATCCAGATTGATTGCATCATACCTAAGAATAGGTTCTAGTTTCTCAGTTAGCATAAATCCTCCCTGGACATAAAATCCATTTTTCTTAAGATCAAACGAGCCAAGTGTTACATCCGTAGCGTCGTTGTAGGTCTCCTGGGTAGCAGCATGAAATTCACTCCAAATACTGAATTTTTCTTTGTTCATATAAAAGGAAGCTCCTAAGATTGACAAGCCCAATTCATCATCCAATGTGTACTTGCCTGAGTAGTAGTTTGCTGATAAAGTGATATCCTCTCCAACTTCAACTCCAAAAGATGCTCCAACACCTTTATTGTCGTTGCCTGTGCTACTATCTCGTGAATTTCCACGCAGGCTTCGAATTCCAGCTCCAGAATCTCCGCTCAATCCATTAACTACATAAGCTGTATAAAACGGAGTTGCATTGCCAGAACCAGCCAGGCGTCCACGTACCTGAACACCAACTTCAGCCCAGGCAGATGGCGAAATCTCCCTATTTACATATGCTCGGCTAATTGTCTTGGAGAGATACTCAGGGTACAAATATTCATTGAACTGACCAGCAGGCACCAAAAATTTCCCGGAACGAACAACAAAAGCATCCGAAAATTTGTAATCGGCGTATGCATATCTCACATCAATATCATCGCCACCATGCTCGTATTCGAGTTGCCCTTCAATAAATATGTTGTCGTTCAATTGAGACGAGATAAAAATATTGAAATAGTGATTGTCAAAGGTTTTTGTTCCTTCCTGAGGAGCAAAGAATTCATTAGTGATGTAGCCATTGAAATTCACAAAACTTACTCGTTTGGCTAAGTCAGCACCAAATCCACCGGTCGTGGTTTTCTCTTTATCTTCATCAATTGTGGCATTAAAATCGTCTTCTTGAGCCATTAGCCCAAAGCTAAGACCAGCTAATACCAAGCTGGCCAGGTAATTTTTTCTCTTCATTTTAATATAGGTTTCGCTTAACAATAAATTCTAAACAGAGGTCACGCCCACTCACTCATTTGGGATATGTGATAAAACTGATTAGGCTGGCAGTCAACTCTTAACTGCTAAGAGCAAACGTATCTAATTATTATCAATTGATAATAATTTTACGATGTAGTAACCTTTTCTCACGCTCAGGAACAAATTATGCTCGGCGAACGACATGAGAGCTTTTAAAAGTCAGTTGCATGCTCCCCAAACTAGAGAAAAAAACATCGGCCTTTTGACCAAGCTCATCGAAATAAAATTATCAATTGATAATATTTGTCTCAAGATTTTTATATTGACGTATGCGAAACCCTAATCAAAAAAAGTTCTGTTTATCCATTCTAGCCGTCTGGACAGTTCTCAACGTTTCTGGCCAATTGTCAGGTTCGACATATCAGGAAAGTAAACAATCAAAGAAGGCAAATTTTGTGTACGTCTACGACGGCATACCGGGGTTTGCTGAACTCAAAGACAATCAGGCCTCCGGTTTGGTCGTCGATTTAATGAGGGATTTTGAGGCCTACCTGAAAAACAAGGAGGGCATCGAAGTTTCCACACAATTTGTTCTCAAGGACGATTTCTCCGAATTCTTAGGGGATGTAAAAACAGCCCGCGGAGCTGTTTTCGGTCTGAGCAACATTAGCATAAGTGAGGAAAGGAAGAAAAGCTACACATTCAGTCCTCCTTACCTTGATAATGTGTCTTTGCTACTTTCCAATGGAAAAGTGAATACGCTCAGTGAGCTTGGAAAAATTGCAGACGAGTTTGCAGGTATGGTGGCTTACTCGCTGCCTTCTTCATCTTACCTAAGAAGATTGAATGAAATCAAAAGCAAGTACTATCCAAACTTAAAAATAGTTACTGTCCCAACCGAAGCTGAGGTACTGGAAAAACTCAGAACGGATGAGAATGCATTTGCCATTTTAGATGTGAACTACTACATCGATGTGCTTAAGAAGAAGGAGAATATAAAACGGCATCCAGTCGGAGATCTCAAAGACGATCAGTTTGGGATTTTGATGCCGAAGAACAGTGATTGGGAGCCTGTACTGAGTTCTTTCTTAAATTCTGAATTAATTGGGAGCAGTCGATACAGTCAAATAATTTCGGATAACCTTGGTAGTAGTGCATTGAGACTATTGAACAGTTTCAAGGCGAACTAGGAGCCTTCAATCTCATCTAGAAATTAATATACGAAGACTTTTTCCACAGTGACATAGGGCTGTCACTCATGCTCTTTTCTTTGAGTTATTATACAACTATAAAACATAAAATAATGACAACACAAGAAGTAGCAAACCGATTGGTAGAACTTTGTAGAGAAAGCAAATGGGAAGAAGTCTTCAAAGAGCTTTATTCGCCAGAAATCGTAAGCATCGAACCTGAAGGTGCATCCTGGGGTACCGTAAAAGGCTTTGACGCCTTAGCAAAAAAGGGAGAAGAGTGGCAGAAAATGGTAGAGGAATTTCACTCAATGGAAATTTCTAATCCGATCGTTGCAGAGAACTTCTTTTCACTAACCATGAAAAGTAAAGTCACTATGAAAGGTCAAACCGAGCCCATCAATATGGACGAGGTCTGTGTCTACAATGTGGTAGATGGAAAAGTGGTAAGTGAGCAATTTTTTTATACACCCTTACCAGAATTTGCATGAATTAGAAAAACTGACTTCATGATGAGTCACTCAGTTTGTCATCTCGAAGCACAGCGAGAGATCCTTCTGCGCAGAAGATCTCTCCCTACCGCTCGAGATGACATGCTATTTATAATCCTTCCTACTATCCCTCACACGTTTCTTTGATAGCTTCAATCGTTCCGTTCAATCCCCAACTTGGAGCAATTGATTGCTCATTCTTTTCTTCGGATTCCAAGATTGCCTTCGCTGTTGCATAGCTCTCACATGCTCCACCATCTCCGCCACCCATAAATTGAGCCATACCTAATTGCATCCTGCCCAGTAGAAAGTGCGCTCGCCCGTTCTTAGGATTCAATGAAATTGCTTTTTGAAATGAACCGAAAGCCATTCCGCTGTACTGCTGGCCCCTACTTGCAGGATCTACAGTCACTCTCATCATATGAACATACCCTCGTAGCGACTCTAGCTCAGAGTCATTTGGCTTGATGGTCTCACCCTTCTTTATTGCAACTAGTGCCTGGTCCAGGTATTTGTCTTTTGCCTCATTTGATTCAGACATTGACATTGCCCTTACATAGCCAAAAGCAGAGTAATAGTAAGGTTCCCAACGATCACCTTCCGCATCACCGATTCTGGTCAGCTGATTGATCACACCTTGTAGTGTTTCCGTATCTGAAGCTTGGTACATGGCTTGAATGTTCTTTGCCATTGCTTTTTCAAACTGGCCATCATTTGCGAATAGTATTGCGGCGCATACTATTCCGATCATTGTTAATACTGTCTTTTTCATGATTATTTGCATTTTATTTATTGATTTTCTTGTGTTTATAAATTCGGTAGTTGACTGATTGACTTGTTCTTTGCGAGCGTGATGAACACTCCCAAAAAGAGAAATCTCTTTGCCGGTGGCTCTATTGCACGCCTCGCGTAAATACCGTTGGCATCTGGCTGATTTGCATACTCATATCCAAAAATGTTATTGATCCCAAAGACATTGTTCACCATTGCATGGAAAATGATCTGATTGCTGTACAGGTAACTAATGTTGAAACTCAGGTTGTGATAACTGGGAGTTTTCCCGCCTAAGAAATTCTCAGTATTTAGATCGTTGTATCTTCTTCGGCTGGCAAATGCATATGTAAGGCCTAGTTGGCTTCTAATTGATTGAATGAATCTTTTTCCAACCACAGAAAAATTATGGGTCGAAACAAACGGCGGGCGGAATGAATCAGGATAATTTCTGTAGTTGCGCTCGGAGTTTAGGTAAGAATAACTAACCCAGTAGTCCGTGTTCTTAAATGTCTTGGTGTCCCTCCAAAAGAGGTCGAGACCTTCAGCAAACCCGTCCCCATCAAAACTAAAAGTGGTGGGATCGAATTCATTCTGAAATCTGGTTAGTTCAGAGTAATTCTTTCTATAACCCTCAATTCTAAATGACCTGCGTTCTCCTATCCATTGGTAGTTAACTATGAAGTGTTCAGCCAATTCCTGGCCAGCATCATTTTGTCTGTAAATGATTGCGTTGCTAGGGGCTTGTCGAAAGGTACCATATGCCAACGATACCTGGCTTCTTTCAGCAAGCTTATAGGCTGCAGAAACTCGTGGATTTACCGTTGCTTTATCTACTAGCGAATTGTTTTCTACACGTGCACCAACCTTAAAAGCCAGTGACGAAGACAAGTAGCTTTCCGCCTCCACAAAGCCAGATGAAATGGTCTCATCAAATTTGCTGCTAAGGATTTGTCCATTTGTGTTGGTCAAATTTTCCTCCCCTTTTCTAAGGAGTACTTCTCCTCCAAATTTAAAAGCAAGCTTATCTGACTGTGTGAAATCAAGAACCAGCTTCCCATGTCTGCCACTTATGTCTTCCCCTCTGCTCTGACCTGCCTGCGCTGCGAAATCATTGCTTTCTGTCATTGATGCACCAACCGTCGCTCCCCATTTCTTTGTCAGAATTTCCTTATAGGAAGTATTGAAATAGAAGTAATCACTGCCAACACTGGTCGGCAGAAGTATTTCTGGATTCGCTATGTCTCGCTCGTACAAATCCATATCAGATGTGCTCATGTTCGAGTAAAACTTGAGCATTCCTGTCTTGCTCGTTTTCAAGCGGTAAGCAAAATTTCCGTTGTAGTCAGTAGGTGCCTTGTCCCACTTGATATTTTGACCCACCAAAGCAAAATAGGGCGTGAGGTTTGTGTATTGTACTTTTCCCGAAAAAGAGGAATTCTTCCATACTTGGGAATGTGCAACATCAGCTCCGACAGTCATCAAAGACAAGTCAGTTCGTGTGATAGCAGCAATGTCTTTCGATTGCAAAATAAGTGCAGATGAAAGTGCTTGGCCATACTCAGCAGAATAGCCGCCGGTTGAAAAGCTCATCCCTTTGAACATGAATGGAGAAAATCGACTCCGACCTGGCGTATTTGGTGCTGATGGACTGTATTCGTTGTGAACAATCATGCCATCGATAAATGTCTTCGTCTCACGGCCTTCCCCTCCTCGAACAAACAACCTACCGGTTTCACCAACAGTTTGGGTACCTGGCAGTGTATTCAAAGCTCCTGGAACATCGGCACTTGACCCAGCCGTAGTAACAATATCCAACGAATTTAAGACCACTTGCTTCCGTTCCTCTGAGGCATTAAAAGAACCTGCCGTAATCACCACCGCATTCAGCTTGTTTATTTTTTCATTGAGGAAAATTTCAAGGCTGATATTGCTAACATTATTATCTAGCTGGACCTTGTGATCATGAAATCCGATGAACTTCGCAACCAATACAATGGTGTCTGCTTCGTCAGTCGTTATTGAGAATTTTCCGTCAATGTCTGTAGTGGCTCCATCGTAGGTGCCATCAACAAATACATTCACTCCTAGAAGTGGTTCTCCAGATTTTTCTTTGATAAAGCCTCCAATCTTCACTTGACCAATGGACTGGAGGCTTATAACTGATAGTAAGAAGAGGAATAGTACCTTCATTTTATTTGACTTTTGAGTTCGAGGTCAAAAGTCAAGTCTGGAAGTACTCTTTACTAATAAGTCTTTCTGAATTGTAGAATTCGCTTGACGAACTGTACCAAGGGCTACATTTGATGAATGATCATCCTTTTTCCTGGGATGTCAATAGTGATTGCTCGATCTTTAAAAAGGCCGCTTCCAATCAGCGCTTCGAATATTAATCCCTCACGGAAAATCGTAGGCTTTTCATTCCACCGGATTGATTCATCAGTGCAGACGGCAACTGAATTAATTGGAGCAACATAATCATTGAGTGTTCTTCCTGCAATCGGGGTTGTGTAAACCTTGGACGTTAAGCTGGCCGAATCAAGTGCCAATTTTTTTAGAAAATATGGATTTACCAAGAAGAGGCTATGACCGCTTCCTGTGTCAAATTCAGCACTAACTTCCAACTCACCATTGATGCAAATAGGAATGTGCACATCCAAAGAAATGTCTTCCTTGACATCAGGACTCAGAGGAATCACTGTGTTTTTTGTAGCTAACTCTTCAAGATCATCATTCCGCAGAAGTTTGATTTTTTGATTTTTATAGTCCAGTGTAAAAGGCTTGTTTTCAAAGAATTTTAACGAGAGCAAGCCATCAATTCCAAAATCGTCAAGCGGCGGATAAACCCCTACGAGAATGTTTTGCATCTTATACTCCCCAAAGGCTAACGAAGGAATCGAAAAAATCTCACCGTCTAACCGATCACCATCATGCCTAAATCCTGTAAAATATCCTGCTTCTTTTGAAGTTTCTTTAACTCGACTAAATGTTTTTGATGATAAGACAATAGCTCCTGCTCCGGTATCCAATATGAAATTAGCTTTGATTGAATCGTTCAATTTTACCTCCACAAGAATGTGTCCTTCTTCTAGTACCATCATCGGATATTCCTGAGCTTTCACATGAAGTCCAATGAGTAAGATCATCGCAATTAGATATATTTTCATTGTCCGTGTTTTTAAGTTAGTGCAACCATTGATGATCAAACATCATCAGCGTAGCAGTAAAAGTATCGTGGACTGTACCCGTTAAATTGTAAAAAACAGACATTTTGAGATTGATTGAATCACATCCTCACAACCCGCTAATTTCCCAGTTCGTGGATCGCTACCAACTCTATGACATTGATGAGCCTTCCTTTATTAAGTCAGTGCCAAATGGAAAGATTGAAGCGTGGATTATCAACAAAGGGGAATGTAGAATTTGGAACCCAATCACGAATGAATTCAACGTGAGCAAGGAGAATAGTTTTTTTCCTGCAACAAACAAGGCTGCATTTTTTCAAATCCCAGAAAATCTTACATGCCTTAACATAAAATTCAATCTAACTGCCTTAACTCACGAATTCTTCCAAAATTTTCCATCCACGTGGGAAGGTCTTTCTATAAAGGATCTGTTGGGATTATCAGGATACGAAACAATCAAAAGTCTTTCTTTTCTTCAAAAAAATTCCATTGATGCAGACTTACTGGATGGGGTCCTGAAAAATGTCTTTCTCAATGAAGTTGAAGACCCCGTGGTTCTTCAACTCGTGAAACTGCTAGAAAACAATCCAGGTCATTCCTCTGCAAGTTGGTTTGCGGAAGAACTGAATATGTCTACTAAAACACTTGAAAGAGTTACAAAAAAGTATTTCGCTTTGTCTCCAAAGGACCTGCTGAGCATCTTCAGGTTCGGGCAAGCCACGGCTCATTTAAACAAGAATCGAAATCAAAAATTTATCGATGCTCTTGCTTTTGGATACTACGACCAATCACATTTTGTGAAAGAGTGTCGGAAGCTCACAGGGTACGCTCCTACCGATTTTTTTTCTAAATTGAGGCTTCCAACAACTGACTTGATTTTCCAATAACCAACAACAAAAAATATTATGAAGAGATTATTTATAACGCTTTTTTTAAGCGGAATGCTATTTGTGACGAGCGCACAGAAGTTTGATAAAAAAATTGAAGACCTGGCATCCAAGTTTGAGAAAGACGCCATAGAGCTTAGGCATTGGTTTCACCAAAATGCAGAACTAAGTAACAGAGAATTTAAGACTGGTGAAAAAATTGCAGCAACCCTACGAGAGATTGGGTATGAGGTAGAAACGGGCTGGGCAAAAACAGGTGTGGTTGCGGTGCTAAAAGGTGGAAAACCTGGACCAGTTGTAGGACTACGGGCAGACATTGACGGATTGCCTGTGAAAGAGCGTGTGGATATACCGTGGGCATCTAAACAAATGGGAGAGTACAATGGAGCAGAAGTGCCTGTGATGCATGCTTGCGGTCATGACACCCACATCGGGATACTTTTGGGTGTTGCGAAAATGTTGTACGAAATCCGCGATCAGGTTCCAGGAACTGTCAAATTCATTTTCCAGCCAGCAGAGGAAGGTGCTCCGAACGGAGAAGAGGGAGGCGCTAAACTGCTAGTGAAAGAAGGAGTACTAAAAAACCCAGACGTGGAAGCGATTTTTGGTTTGCACATCAATTCTCAAACGCCTGTTGGCCAAATCAATACTCGACCACTTGGACTCTTAGCAGCCGTCAACTCTTTCAGAATTGACATTCAAGGAGTTCAATCTCATGGCTCTGCCCCATGGTCGGGAATCGACCCGATTGTTACAGCAGCTCAAATGATCAATTCCATACAAACAATTGTGAGCAGAAGTCTGAAGCTTACAAACGCCGCAGCTGTCGTGACCGTTGGAAGTATTCATGGTGGTGTACGAAGTAATATCATCCCTGAGAGTCTATACATGCTCGGTACCATTCGGACTTTGGATGCGGATATGCGGACGATGGTTCACAAAAGACTAAGAGAAATCGTTCAGAATGTTGCGGAAGCAAACAACGCAACTGCAACAGTTTCCATTGACGAGGGCTACCCAATCACCTTCAATGAGCAGAAATTGTATGACAAAATGATTCCAACATTGAGCAGAATCGCAGGACCAGGGAATCTTAATATTATTCCTGCAATAACTGGAGCGGAAGATTTCTCTATGTATCAAGAAAAAGTGCCGGGTCTGTTCTTCTTTGTGGGTGGATGTCCTGCTGGCTCTGATCCAAGCAAAGCGGCACCTCACCATACACCAGATTTCTATGTCGACGATTCAGGGATGCTCCTCGGGATGAAAGCAATGACAGCATTAACACTTGATTATCTAAGCAAGAAGTAACGTAAATTAATAGGTTTTATTCAAGCATATATTACTAGATTTACTGAGAGTCCTCATTAGTAGGACTCTCTTTTTGTTCATTCTACTAAATCAGTCACCACAAATTGAATTAGAACAACGGCGTTGTTTCACTTTCATGACTGGTTATTTTGCATCCTTCTTTCTTAACGGGAATAGTTAAATCAATTGTTTCCATACATTTTCTTTTCATTTTTTCCTCCTCATTAGCACAGACCAGACTGCCATTTAATCAAATGGATTGTAACCTTTCACTGATCAATCCTGCAATGGTGGGTTTCGAAGATGGATTTCTGGCAAAATTTGGACATCAAAAGCTTGCGGAAGGGTTCTTTGGTGAATCAAATTCAACTTTTATTCAGCTCGACTGGGCATTTAAGACAACCGATTACATCTCCTATCATTTAAGATCGCTGAAGCTGGATAATCCGATAGAATTTGATCGCCATGAACTAGCATCCGAATTTGCCAAAGGAAAAAGTGACCGTTACGGTCTTGGGTTCTTTCTCGGCAGGGATGAGTTAGGCCTCTCTCATTTAACCTCAACAGGTCTTCGCTATAGTAAACACATGCAGTTTGGCGCAAAAACAGTCTTTGCAGCTGGTGTCTCAATTGGTGTGAATTTTAACCAACTAAATGGACAAGTATTCCAGTACGATCCTCGAGGGTTAGAAACGAGTATCGAGCGATTCATCCCTCTGGGTTTAAACTCTGGCATCAATCAAACCGTCGATTTGGGGTTGATGGTTTACCGCAAAAAAAGTTTTATTGGCTACACACTTAGAAACTATGTAGACAATCACAAAAGAAGCCAAGCTGCCTATCCTGGCCTCAATTTTCATGAAAGTATTTTTCTAGTAGGACTCAATCATTTTCTATTTTATCCCTTCAAAGCAAAGACAATCGCCAGCATTTATTTGAGGAAAGGCGTAAAGGCCAGATTTCAACTTGGTGGCAAGATTGAGTTTAAGGAGAGACTGGAATCCGGACTTATGGTGGATCAGGATGGAAATCTTATTGCGCAACTGGGTTTGCTCAAATCTGGAACACTCAAAATAAACTACGCATTTTCATTGCTACGTTTCAATGAGTTTAATTCTACTAACTCGAATGAAATAATCGTATCATTGGCATTGCCAAACAGAGAAAAATAAGAAAAATAATTTGAAGTCGTTTGTCTAGGTATCGAACCAAGCAAGATGGATTAATTTTGAAGTAGACAATCGACTCTCTTTGAAAAAAACGCTGATCATCCTTTCTATTCTCGTCCTTCTGGGCGCAGGCTACTTCACCTATGACAAATGGGTGAAGCATTCGGATCTTACCTCCTGGAGTTTTGTCCCTTCCGATGCTGCGGTTGTTTTTGAGCTTGATCTCATCAGAGACATATCCGATCTCAAGAGTTACCCTGCTTGGAAAAATTTGGAACAAACAGAGGGTCTAAAAAAACTGAATCAGAAACTTGCGTTTTTAGACTCAATCAACGGGGATGGAGGTTTCTCTGCAATATTTCGGCAGATGCCAGCTTTAGTTTCCTTGCATAAAGTCTCGAGTTCATCCCTTGATTTTTTGATGGTTCTGGACATTCAAAATTTGTCTCAAAACACATTTATCAGCGCGGCAATTGGAAGGTTGAAAAAGGCTGGGTACACCTTCAAGACCAGAACTTACAATGGATTTAAGATTAGCGAAGTAGGCGACGGACAGAGCACTTTGACCTACATTTTTTATAAAAACTTTTTTCTATCAAGTTTTACGTCCTATCTAGTTGAAGATGCCATCAGAACAATTGATGACCCGGCGATTGTTCCATTTTCAGAAAGCCAACCAGTAGGCAATAGCGGAAACATTCACGTGAATTTCAAGCAGCTAGGTAATGCACTAAGCGCATTTTTAACAGAAAAAGTAGAGATGCCGCTTACATCAGGCTCTTACCAATTTGCCATGGACTCAGCCATTCTAAATGTTTCTGGGATCTCTCAGGCCTCAAATGATTGGATTTCTACGCACACCGATGCTCCTGGTACATTTGAAATGACAGAGGTGATTCCTTCCAATACCGCCATCTTGTATCACATTTCCTCTTCGGATTTTGCTAATTGGAAAAGCAGTCAAGCAGAGTTTTTAAAGAGAACTCCTGAAATTCTAAATCTGAGAGATTCCTTAAGCACGGCTTTTGACTTCAACACCGAGCAGGTTTTTGATCTGGTGGATGAAGAAATTGGGCTTGCCACCTTGGAGTCAGGTAGACCTGACGAAGAGAAACAGCTGTTTATACTGAAGGTCAAAAATGTGCAAGAATCCATGAGTTACCTCGCAAAGCTTACCGAACGGATTGCATACTCACGTGGAGATACGGTCTACGCAGAATCGTACAGTGAGAATGAGATTCGCTTTCTTCCCATTCAAAATTTTCCTAGAAGTGTACTTGGAGATTTGACAAATAGTTTTGACCGATGCTTCTATATCAACCATCGCAACTATATCATTTTCTCCAATAGCCTGCAGGAACTCAAGATTTTGGTTGAGTCTATTCAAAATGAAGATACATGGGGTAAATCCATCCTCATGAACGAATTTTTGAGCACCACAAACGCCGAATCAAATGTGAGTTTAGTGGTGAACATTCCTAGATTTTGGCCTGAGTTAACTTCTCAGATCAAGCCTGAATGGAAGGATCATTTTTCCGACAATCAGCAAGCGTACAAAAAGACTGAGCTAGCTGCATTTCAGGTATCCTTCCTTGAGGACGAGTATTTCACCAATGTTACCTTTTCGCAATCGATTGAAAAATCACAAACTGTAGCTAAAACTTCGTCTGACAATGCAGTAACCGTCACCAATTCCCTTGTTTCAAAACCATTCCTTGTTAGAACTCACTCGCATAATTTCTTTGATATTCTTATGCAGGACAGCACATACAACCTGTACTATCTTGATAGATCATTCTCTTCGCTCTGGACCGTGCAACTAGAGGCGAAAATTGTAAGCGAAGTGTATCCTATTGATTACTACAGAAATGGTAAAATTCAGCATGTATTTGCAACCATTGACAAAATTCACATTATCGACAGGACTGGTAGCTACATCCCAGGATATCCAAAAGAACTGTCAAGCCAGGCGAAAATTGCTCAATTCAACCTAATTGACTACGATCGAAGTAGAAACTATCGATTGGCGATTACTGATATAGATGGAAAGGTTTATCTAGCTGACAAGGACCTCAAACTACTGGAGGGATGGGATCCGATTCCTTACCAACGACCAGCGGTCCAGCCCCTAAAGCATTCCAGAATTGGCGGAAGAGATGTGATGATTTCTGTACAGGAAAATGGGATCATCAATGTGACCAACAGAAGAGGAGAAAAGCAAAATGGCTTTCCATTTGACCTGAAAGCTCCGCTTGGTAACAATTATTTTTTGAACACGTCAAATGCTCTTGGAAGCTCGTCGCTTACGACGGTGTCTGCACAAGGTGAATTGATGGAAATTAATCTGGAAGGGATCGTAATTAATAGAGATCAGTTGATCAAAACATCTTCGGAAACTTCGTTTCAATTGGTGACGGATCGAGGACAGCAATCTTTTATTATTATCAGAAAAGAAGGGAATTCATACGAAGTGCTGGACACCACAGGAAACCTACTTTTCACAAAAGACTATCTGTCGACCGAGGAAATTTTGATTCAGTACTATCAGTTCGGAGCTGGCAAGGACTTAATCGTATTTACCGATACCGCCACCGAGACGTTGTATATTTTCGATCGTTCCGGAAATCTAGTCACTGGTAATCCGATCAAATCTTCAAATGAAGTAAGTCTCGTTTATTCCTCTTCCAGAAAGGAACTCCAGGTCTATACCACATCTGGGCTCAACCTGGAGTTTTACTTGTTTGATTACTAGCAAGGCTACTGGCAAGAAGGTCAAGTGGCCTTCCCGTTCTAAACTTTCGTCGTTTTCCATTTGCCCTTCTTGAATAACCAGATGGCTATAACAGCATAGAGGCTATGGCAAAAAGCAATGCAGAAAAAGACACCCTCTGGACCCCAATCCAAGACAATTGAAAGGAGATACGCCAAGGGGATTTGAATCACCCAAAAGACAACCAAATTGATGTAAAGTGGTGTTCGTGTGTCTCCAGAACCATTAAATGCCTGCCCAATCACCATACCGTATGCAAAGAATATGTAGCCAAAACAGATAATACGCAAAGCATCAATAGCGGTCTGTTGCACTAAGCCTGTCTGATTAAATACGGAAAGCACTTCATCGGCAAAAATTGAGAATAGAACGGCAATGAAAATCAAGAAAATTGTATTCCATTTTGCAGTTCTCCAAACGGAAGTCTCTGCTCGATCTGGTTTTTCTGCACCCAAATTCTGTCCTACAAGAGTAGCCGCTGCATTGGCCATGCCCCACGAAGGAAGCAGGGTGAAAATAATCACCCTAAATGACATCTGATATCCTGCGATGGCATCAGTTCCAAACTCAGCAATAACTCTGACCAGAAAAAGCCAGCTCAGTGATTCCACAATAAACTGACCAATCCCTCCTATAGAAACTATTACAATTTCCTTGATGGTTTTGAGCCTTACCACAAAGTTCTGCCAACCGAGCTTTATCACTGAGCTTCCGTTGACCAGATGAACAATTTGATAAAAAACGCCAACAGATCTACCGGTAGTAGTAGCTATTGCCGCTCCTTCAACTCCAAAAGCAGGAATGGGTCCCAAACCAAAAATGAATATTGGATCTAGAATCATGTTTAAAGCGTTGGCAAGAAGTAGTGATTTCATTGCGATAGATGCATTGCCAGCACCCCTAAAAACACCATTAATTAGAAATATCAGAACAATACTAATATTCCCAGCATACATAATTTTAGTATACCCAACGCCTTCAGCAATGAGGTCTGATTCTCCACCCATCAGTGCAAGAATGTTCTCAGCGTATATGAAACCTGGAACTCCTAAAACGATACCAACAACAACAGCCAAAAGAATAGATTGAAAGGCTGCATTTGATGCTTTTTCAGGTTTCTTCTCGCCGATACGTCGCGCTACAATTGCTGTGGCAGCCATACTTAGACCCACTGCCACCGAGTAAATAATCATCAACGGTGACTCAGTCAATGCTACTGTGGCAATTGCGTTTACGCTTATACGCGAAACGAAGATCATGTCTACGATTGCAAAAAGTGCCTCACCGATCATCTCTGCAATCATTGGAATGGATAGCAAGATGATCGCCCTATTGATACTTCCAGAGGTGAATTCTGTTTCCTCACCTTTG
>JBDWQX010000031.1:0-35906 GCA_039986395.1 Cyclobacteriaceae bacterium | reverse complement strand
TCAATCAGTTCTTCCGGATCCTCGGCAAACAGATAAGGGTTTACTGTTTTAAAACCCTCCGGCCTGTAGGTGTTAAAAATTTCGTTCATAAATTAATTTGGTTACAGGTGAGCCCCTAAGGTGGTGAATGTTTTCAATAGAGAGGTCATGTTCAATTGATTGAGACTAGGAAAATCTTAAGGGTCTAGCAGCTACAAGCACACTTTCAGTCAATGTAGATCATTATTGATTGGCGCGCATAAGGGATAGCAACGGATACCCCGCCACGGGCTGGGGTGAGGCAGGGACGGAGTAGAAGTGAATAGCCCGACCCCTTGCGCAGCTTGGGGAATGCCCAAAGTTTATTTTTTATCCATTTAAGTAACTAATTTTTATATATTTCGTCTCCATTTAAGTAACATATAAAAAATGAAAGGGACACATCTTGGAGAATTTCAAGAAATAGTGATGCTAAGCATTCTAATTCTTGACGAAAAAGCATACGGTGTTACTATCCAGGAGGATCTTGAAACAAGAATGAACCGTAAGACAAGTCGTGGTGCTCTTCAAACGGCACTCACTCGATTGGAAGAAAAAGGGTTCATTACCTCCGCTTATGGGGAACCAACGGCGGAGCGGGGTGGCAGAAGAAAACGCTACTATCAGGTGAGCAACAAGGGTCTGGAGACTTTGAAAGAAGCAAAAGAACTGCGCCAGGATATGTGGAAACTGATCCCAAAACTTGCTTAGCATGAAGCATCACGAAGTTCCATCATTTCCACATCGTTTGTTCAGATGGTTTTGCAAAGAGCGCATGTTCGAAGAGCTTGAAGGTGATCTCGAAGAAAAATTTCTAAAGAACAAAGAGAATTTCGGTCTCAGAAAGGCAAGAAGAACGTACAATGCAGAAGTCCTAAAAATGATCCGACCGACCATTCTAAAAAGGTCAAGTTCTGGACCAGTCTACGGTGTGGCACTGCTTGGAAATTACTCCACGGTCGCTTTCAGGACTCTTTCTAAAAACAAACTCTTTTCCGCAATCAATATTCTCGGACTGGCTATGAGCATGGCGATTGGCTTGCTGGCAATTGCTTTTGCAACAGAAATGTATTCATACGATACGTTTCATGAAAAGGGAGATAGGATCTATAGGGTAACCAGCCTCCGTAAGAACATCAATGAAGCTCCTAACCAATACGCCTCGGCCTCCCTGGTCACTGCACAGAGGCTTCATGATTTTGGCGGTTTTGAAAAAATTGTTCCTATGTTCAAGGGTTTCTATGGTGACATTCGTGCCAACGATAAGATCTTTCAGTTTCAGGGTCTGTTTGTTGGATCAGACTTTTTTGATGTATTCACTTTCCCGTTGGGGTATGGTAACGCAGCGAGCGCACTGTCTGAACCTTTCTCCGCAGTAATTACAGAGGATTTTGCCCTCAAGACGTTTTCAAAAAAGGACGTGGTGGGAGAAACGCTGGTGAAGAATGACATTACTTATACCATCACAGGTGTTGCAAGAACGCCCCCGAAAACCTCCCATATCCAGTTCGATATTCTTGCCTCGATCGCCACGTTGAAGTCAATTCCTGAATACGAATATCTTGATAAATGGGGCACGATGTGGAGCACATTCACCTATGTGCTTATGCCCGAAAATTTTGACATGGACCTTGTAATGAAAAACCTGATTCAACTGGAATCGGAGGAGAATGCGAAAGTGGATCTGTTTGAAATCTCGCTGGGTCTTGAATCTCTTGGCAGCATCTTTCCTGGTGATGGAAAATACAACCAACTTAGGACGGTGATGCCAGTCGAAAATGTCAATCGCATCATCATTTTGGCTCTCATTGTTCTGTTTTCTGCTTGCTTTAATTACACCAACCTGTCCCTGGCTCGTTCATTGAAACGAGCACGTGAGGTTGGAATTCGTAAGGTTGTTGGAGCAAGTAGGTTTCAGCTATTTGGCCAGTTCATTTTTGAAGCTGTCTTAATTTCCCTTATTTCCCTTGCCGTTGGCTACGCTCTGTTTCTGGTGATAAAACCTGAATTTCTCGAACTTGACCGATACATATCAAGAACCACTTCACTCAGCTTGACTCCCCAAATCGGACTTTTGTTCTTTGGCCTAGCAATTGCCGTTGGGGTTTTGGCTGGTTTTCTTCCTTCGCTGATCATGACGAGGTTTAAACCTTCGTCAATTTTGAAAGGTATTCATAAGATGCGCGTTGGTAAAGGCGTTGGTGTCAGAGAAATAATGACTGGACTACAATTTGCCTTTTCAATGGGATTCGCGATTCTGGTCATCCTTTCTTACAAGCAATACAATTTTGCCATGAATTTTGACCTTGGTTTTGAAACATCGAACATTCTGAATGTTGAGTTGCACGAAAATGATCCTGATATTTTAAAAGCCGCTTTTGAAGGAATCCCAGAAGTGCAAAGTGCTTCCTACTCTTCGTTCATTGCCAGCACAGGAACAACCAACTCGGATGATGCCCGGCTTCTTGGGGCCACTGACTCAATTAATGCCTATAACCTAAGCATTGACCCAACCTATCTTGAAACAATGGGTCACGAATTGGTTGCAGGGAGCAATTTTACCTCTGCTTCGAGTGAGGAACAAATCATCGTGAATGAGAAATTTGTAACGGATTTTCAATTGGGCTCCACTAGCGATGCGATCGGGACTCGTGTTCATTTTTACAAGAAAAACAGAACGATTGTGGGTGTTGTTAAGAACTTCCACTATGGAACGATTCGAAACGAACTAGACCCGTTTGTCTTTCTTGCTGGGAAAACGAATAAGCCCTACTTCGTGAATCTTAAAATCCAGAGCTCAGACATGGTTCGGACAATGGAAAAGTTGGATGAAGCGTGGTCGACAGTGGATCAGGAGCATGAATTCAAGGCTGCGTTTTACACCGAACAGATTGCAATGGCCTATAGTCAGCTTTCTTCCACATTAAAAACATTTGGGCTGTTAGGAATTGTGGCAATATCAATCTCCATTCTGGGTCTTCTAGGAATGGCGGTGTATACTACCGAATCGAGAATCAAGGAGCTCACGATACGAAAAGTACTGGGAGCTACATTTTCAAGTATGGCTCTTCTTCTCTCTAAAAATTTCATTAAGATTTTTATAGTAGCCTCAGCTGTGGCTATTCCAATGAGCTACTATTTGTTCAAACAAACGATTGTGAACACAATGGAGTATGCGATCGAGATCGGCTTTTGGGAACTCGCCAGTGGGTCTTTCCTAATCATCCTCATAGCACTTGTCACAATCAGCTCTCAAACCTTCAAGGCAGCCAAGACAAACCCCGCCACAAATCTTAGGAATGAATAAAAAGGCTGTCTCGGTTCTGAGGAATGAATAGCAGCTAAACTCTCCCCTTGCCCCTCTCTTTCAAGAGAGGGGAGGAACCGTAGGTTCGGGGTGAGTTAAATATAATTTTTCTCAATCCTAATGAACCTTCTCAAGTTTTCCCCGACTTTTAGATCAGATGAGGACATCCGATCGCATTATAGATGAGTGGCTAGTCATTAATTGTCAACAAGGAGATCGCAAGGCGCTTGAACTTCTGGTGAAACGCTGGGACTCCAGAATACTAAAAAGAGCCTACATCACCACGCAAGACTACTCGGCATCAAAAGACATTGCTCAGGATGCCTGGATTACCATTATCAAGAAACTGAGATCCCTAAAGGATCCGGGAGCTTTTGAATGGTGGTCGCTAAGAATTGCAACTACGAAATCCATTGATTGGATTCGGGCAAATCAGTTGAGCCGAAAAAGAGATGAAACCAGAAGAATGGCGCAGGAAGATTTCATGGAGACCCAGGCTGCTCCCGCGGAAGAAATAATTGTCTCACTTAGAGCTGCAATACAGGAGCTTCCAGAGGGACAACAACAAGTTGTCAGGATGTTTTACCAGGAAAACTTAAACATTCTAAACATTGCGAGGATACTTGATTTACCAACAGGGACAGTAAAGTCAAGGCTCTTTCAGGCGAGAGAACGACTAAAGAAAATTTTAAGAAATAAAACAATAGAATCATGAAAACAGAGAAAGAAGAAATCGATCGATTGATCGAGCAGGCTTTGACAGAAGAAGAGGCAGTATTCTATCATAAGCTCGATGAACAAAACATATTTGAAATGTTTGGCGGTTTGTTTCAAGGGAAAATGAAGTGGCTGACAATCTTAACATTGATCATTCAATTGGTAATGCTAGGAGCCGCCGTCTATTGCGGTATCGGATTTTTCAATGCAACAGACCCCGTTCAAGCCATACAATTTGGAGCGTGTGTCTTTTTCCTAATGATGGCAATTGGTACGTTGAAGATCTTCCATTTAATGGAAATGAATAAAAACGCAACGATCCGGGAGATCAAGCGAATGGAGTTACAGGTGTCTGTGCTGGCAGGTAGGTTGAAGGACCATTCTTAGACTACACTGGCGGAAGCTGCGGATAGGGGATAATTGCTTCTATCAGCAGAATTACGCCACTTTTAGTTAGAAGCGTAAGCGTGATAATGGTGCTGCTCACAATAATCGCAACACCAAGGTTGTTCTTTCTGATCTCTTCAAATTCATTAATCGGTGTAATCTTCGAATACATGAAGCTGCTAATCAGGCCAATCAATATGGTCGCTGTATAGGCGATTCCGATATAAATAGCACCAGTCCCAATGTATTTGAATGCCAGAACGAAGCTGTCACTTTGTCTGTTGAGCAAACGGAAGGAAGAAATCAAGGGATCAATAATTCCACTGATCATAATACCTACCGAAATAATGATTGCCGCTGTGTAGATACTATACGAAAGATTGTACTCCTTAATTTGATAATATTTTCTACCCACCCACTGCACAATCTTATAGGTAAGTGCCAGGATAAATATCCCGATGGTGATAGCTGAGAAAATTTCAATCAGCCCGAGGATTGCGATGTTAGAGTTCATTGACTAATGCGATTTCCCAATAGTTGACATTATTTGTGCTTGGCGGCAACATACCAATTGGCCACCCTTTAGCTGTTGTTTCCCAAAAGTAGTAGTTATTCCCCCGATGGGTTAAATGATCGCCTGATGCAGGAATGTTAAGCGCGAGCATCGCATGCGCATATTGATTGCTGACCACAATCATTGGATCGAAACCTAGCTCTTCCAAAAGGGTATACATAAGTACCGCTCTTGTATCACAGTCGCCATATAGCGAGTGAATAAATTCATACGGTGAGAGAAGGCCAAGCGCAATGTTTCCAATGCACGGCTTATCACCCGTTTCGTAATCCGTACAATCAATATTCAAAACATAGCTGTAGGGAATATCCTGGACAAATGTGACAATCATCTCAGCCAAAGCTGATCTTGTCAACTGTTTTTCTCGTGAGATTGTTGACAACGAATCCACCAAAAACTGAATGTCCCCTTTGCTTTCACGCACCAGGTCTTGATAGACTTTTCCCCACAAATCCTCATAGGAGAATGCTTCTCTCGTAATTCGATTCCTCTGATCAGCAGTTGCTACACTTATTCTCTCTAAAGATTGGTAGGACGCGCAAAAGGAATTCGAAAAATCAACTGCCTCCCACTCACGTTGATGCAGGCGGTCCTGCGCACGATTGGTAACTTCAAAGCCGTCAACACATGCTTCCTGAGTCACAATTTCCTTCTTCTGCAAGTTGATTAGTCCACCTAGCAAGACATAGACAAACAAAATAAAAAACACAAATCGGATGAATCCCTTCATAGATCTTGTAATATCTTAAAAACTCCTGAAACATTTTTTCATCCCCAACCAACCTTTTGACTCACTTCTATAACTTATAGTAAAATCCAAAAAGTGGAAGACCAGAAATTGGTACATGAGTTTTTAAAATCGAGGAGTGAAAGTGCCTTTCTGGAGCTATACCGATCCAAGACACCGCATTTGTATCGCATGGCACTCCGGCTCACCCAAGACGAGTATCAGTCAGAAGAACTGATCCAGGAAATGTGGGTGGTTGCCATCCGAAAGTTGTCGGATTTTGAATGGCGCTCAGAATTGAAGACTTGGCTGATTGGGATTTTGATCAATCTCTCACGATCAAAGCGGAAAGAAAAGGAGTTAGCCATCGAAATCACAGCCGAAATGGTGCAAGATTCTTCCTCTGAAATGTCGTTTGCTTCTGCCCATGATCTCGAAAATGGAATTGCAGAGCTTCCGCCTGGGTATCGACAAATAGTTATACTCCATGACATTGAGGGATATAAGCACAAAGAGATTGCTGATTTACTTGACATCACCGAAGGCACAAGTAAAAGCCAACTCTTCCACGCACGGAAAGCGCTTCGAGAATATTTAAGTGAGGATACATCTAAAGGTAAGAGCCATGAGTGAAGAACATCTTTCAGAAGCAGAAAAGAAATTGTTTCAAGCCTTGGAGAACGAAAAAGCACCTCCATCGCATATCGAAAAAAACATCATAACTCAATTAGAAAAAGAAGGTCTAATCAAAAAAACAATCACAATGAACAATTACGTGAAATGGGCAGCATCATTAGCAGCCTCAGTCCTCCTATTCATGGGTGGCATCTACTACGAAAAATCAAATACAGAAAAACTAAACACCAATGCAATGGTAGAAATTGAACCAACAAAGGGCTACATGCTCATCCTTCACGAAGACTCAAATTTTGCGCCTGGTGATCCCATGGCAATGTTTGAAGAATACAAATCCTGGATGGAAAACACATTCAGTCGCGGTCTAAAGATCACAGGGCAAGAACTCAAGCAAGAGGCAACACTTGTAAAGGGCGAGACCCAACAGGTTTTTCCCGAAGATGCAGAAACTAAAACCACTGGATATTTTCTGGTAGAAGCCAACTCTTACGAAGAAGCAGTTGCTGTGGCCCAAGAGAACCCTCACATCAAGTACGGTGGTAGTATTGAGGTAAAACCCTTTATGGTTCGATAAGACTTTAACTAAAATCAAAATGAAAAAGATTTTACCAATTCTCTTGCTCTTTATAGCCAGTAGCTCCTTGTCAGCACAATCCATAGTTGAAGCATTGACGTCAGGAACACAAAAAGGCAAAGGAACCTTAATGGGTGCTGAGGCAGAATTTTCGATGCAATGGGAATGGACGCTAAATGATCAGTTTCTTAAGCTGACCTTTGCAAATAGCAGGAAATCGAAGGAGGGAACCCCCATCGTCTTTAAGGCAAATGGCTTCTACAAATTGCTAGACGATTCAAGAGTGGTTGGAAATTGGTTTGATTCCAGAGGAATTTCATTTCCTTTAAATGGGACAATCACTGATACGGAACTCACAATCATTTGGGGAACTCCTCAAACAGAGCAAGGAAAGACAGTCTATCAACTCACCCCAGACAACCAGATTAATGTCATTGATTTTTTTCTCGCTGATGGTCAATATCGTCAATTTGGAGAAGCATCATACGCACAAAATTGAAAACAGAAAATTATGAAAGGAAAAACACTACTTCTCACCGCATTACTTCTCTTCTCATTCATGGCTCAGTCCACTGATCCTAAAAAAAAGAAGTTTGACATAAACGATTATGCCTGGCTCGCTGGCAGCTGGACTGGTGATGGTTTCGGCGGAACCTCGGAAGAGATGTGGTCTCCACCGTCTGCTGACGGAACCATGATGGGCGTCTACAGACATCATAAAGGAGACGGTTCTTTGAATTTCTATGAATTTCTTGTTCTGGATAAAGATGGAATACGATTGAAGCATTTCACCCCTGAATTGGTAGGATGGGAAACGAAAGAGAAGTTCGTCACTTTCGAAATGGTTGATTTTACCAAAGACAAAATAGAAATGAAAGGATTGGTCTTTGAACGAAAATCTGATGACGAACTGGAGATTCAATTGAAATTACGCTACAGCGAAGATCGAGTTGAAACAGAGGTATTCAAAATGAAAAGGAGATAACGTTTTCAAAAGAAACACAATGAAAAAGTATATTCAAATTTCGTTTGGCTTCTTACTTCTGGTCAGTCTCACATCCACAACCTATTCCCGAGAAACAGATCCTAAATATGAGTATGCCTGGCTGGCTGGTCGTTGGGAAGGCGAAGCTTTTGGCGGCACTACAGAAACAATATGGTCACCACCGTCAGAAGATGGAACCATGGTTGGCCTGTTCAGGCTCTTCACAGCCGATGGCTCCATCGGAGTCTATCAGTTTATTTTATTGGATAAAACAGGCATGCGAATCAAGCACTTTTCATCCGATTTAGTAGGCTGGGAGTCCAAAGACAAATTCGTAACATTCGAAATGGTTGACTTTGACAAAAATAGAATCGAAATGGAAAGTCTTGTGTACGAGCGAAAATCGAAGAATGAAATTGTTGCAAGATTGGAGGTTAGCAGAAATGGTGAAGTCACCACCGAGGTACTAACTAAAAGAAGGGTCAAATGATCAAGGTACTTGCCGTCCTATTCACCAGCATAATCATCCAGTCAACAAATGTCCAGAAAAAGCCAGAAATCAAATTCGCAGGAGTGAAGATTTTTGTTACTGATCTTCAAATTGCAGAAGATTTCTACACAAATAACCTGGGCCTTCAGGTCTCTGCAAGAAATGCCAAGGAAGTTGAGTTAAAGACAAATCAGTGGCCAATCACCTTAGCATTGGCCAAAGAAAGGTCTGCAGATGGCTATCCAAGTAATGCCAGAACAGGCCTATCATTTCAAACGCACAAGCTGCTCCCCCAAATTGATAACTTTCGCAAAATGGGAGTTAAGCTTCATGACTCGCTACTCAGTAGAAACGGCGTAGGTATTTCCATTCCCTTCGAAGACCCGTTTGGAAATGTCATGACCATTCTTGAAGTTCAGATTCGAGACGTGGAAAGGTTTGAGGGAGTGAAAGTCTACAACACAGGCGTAACCATTGCGGACATGGATGCTGCCACAGCATTCTACGAGGGAGTACTTGGCTTTGAAGAGTGGTCGAGAGATTACTTGCCAGATGCGCTTCCGTTGAAGCACTTCGATGGAAGTTTTGCATTCATGATTCACTACAAAAAAGGACTTAAAAAGAATCCAGCTATGTACGGCAAGAACAGTCAGATTGTTTTGGTGATGTCAACGTCAAACCTTGACGATGTCAAAAGCAAATTGAAAAGCAAAGGCATACAATTCGAATCCAAAAAGGACCGAATCATTATTCAAGATCAAGAAGGAAATCTCACTGAAATAGAAGGCAGTTAACAGTCCTTCAGGCTACTCACATTTCAATGAATCAACAGGGTTAGAGCTGGCTGCTCTTAGAGATTGATAACCGACAGATGCCAATGCAACAACCAGAACACCCAATCCTCCCAGCAAGAAGGGAATTGGACTGATCGTAATGCGATACGTAAAATCCTGCAACCACTTTTCTGAAAGCAGCCAAGCTGCGGGCCAGGCAATTGCGTTTGAAATCACAATGAGTAGCAGGAATTTTTTTGATAAGAGAGACGTAATATCCGTAACGGTGGAACCCAGTACTTTCCGAATACCGATTTCCTTAACCCGCTTCTGAACGGAGAGTTTTGTCAATCCAAGAAGTCCTAGCCAGGCAATAGCAATTGAGAAAATAGATGCCGAATCAATCACCTTTTGCCAGCGCATCTCCTCCTCATAATTCTTAGCTAACACATCATCAACAAATGAATATACAAAGGGCTGAGTTGGATTTACCTCCCCCCAGGAAGTCTCAACAAAATGCAGAATACCCTGAAGATCCCCTGGGCCCAATCGCAAAACCGCCGTATACAGGTTTATTGGCCATACATAAGTAGAAAGTCCTGTAACTCCCTCACGGATTGCTCCACCTTCCACTGAAAGGGCGAGCGGTTCGATTTTATCATGCAGTGTGCTAAAATGGAAGTCCTTAAAAACTCCAATAATCTGATGATTAGATGTATAGTTCTTACCAGGAATCTGCTCCGAGAGCGGATCTTCCCAACCAAAATGTTTTACCAAGGCTTCGTTCACCAGAACTTTACTTTTGTTGCTAGAATTAGCATCGAAATCAACACCTCGGGTTAGTTCTATTCCCATCGTCTTCACATATTTTCCATCAATTTTGTTGAAAAAGACTTGCTCTACCGTTTCATCGACCTGCCTAATTCCAAATTGTGTCCAAGGCTCTCGAAAACTGTTCATTGACGCAGATACTGAAAGGATCCGGGTGTCCTTCTCCAATTCCTGACGAAAGCGGTTTAGCAGGTTCTGAGAAGATGCTATGTCAGAAGGTGATTGCATACCAATCTCCACTAATCGTTCTTTGTCATATCCTAAATCTTTATTCTGAATGAAATTCATCTGCGCCCGAATAACCAAAGTGCCAATAATAAGTGTGATGGAAAGTGCAAATTGCAACACCAACAACGATTGATTTAGAAGGCTATCCTTTTTCACTGCAACGTTGGTTCCTTTCAATGCGTCAACTGCCTTATACTTTATTAAGACCAACGATTGAATAGCGCCCGACACAGAGGCAATCAACAAAGCAATTGCAAAAACGAAAGCCACCGAAATCAGATCGATCGCAAATACAAGCGACATTTCGAGCAGCTGGTTGAAATAGGGAGTTACCAGATATGCTAATCCCATTCCAAGCAATCCTGCTAAAAAGGAAACGAAAAACGATTCCAATATGAGCTGACCCCGCATCTGACCTTTGAATGCCCCAAGGGTTTTTCGCAGTCCCATTTCCCGCAACCGCTTTAGCGAATGGCTTGTCGAAAGAGTGATAAAGTTGATGATTGCTACCATAAGAACGAGAAATGCCAGTAAAGACATTGTATACAGTTTTTTGGGATTGACGGTGCCGGCATTCCCACCAATTTCTGGTTGTAGGTGGACATCAGTCATCGGTTGAATCCCTATTTCTAAGATGGTATCATCATCCGAAGTGAACTTGGAAACAGCTGAAGTGAGAACAGGAGAAAGACCTTTGCTTACATCTGGATTCTCAAAAATAACGTATGCCTCGATGCTTGCTGTGCGGTAGGAATTCATGGACCTGCCCGCTACAGTGGCGAACGTCTCAAACGGAACAAGCAGGTCGAAATTAATACTGGACTGCTCCGCTAAATTGTCCACAAGACCTGTCACAAGAAATAGCTGAGAACTATCATTAAAAGTTATCTCGAGCGTTTTTCCCATAGGATCTGTTGATCCAAAAAATTTCCTGGCGCTCTCTTGTGAAAGGACGACTGTATTTGGGTTGTCGAGTGCATTGCTGCTGCCGCTTAAGATTGGGAAGCTAAACATCGATAAGAAATCAGGATCCACAAAATGAATGGTTTCCTGATATGGCGTTTGATCTTGTAGCACTGTGCCACTGTTGCTCGCTACACGACTATACATCGAGATTGAGGGTGTCTGACCTGCCATGTCGGAGGCTAAGGGAATGGAAACGATTGCCGATCGTCTCCCCGAAAATTCGGTCTCCTCCGTGGTTGCATTCCTCACCTGACTAAACAGTCGATAAATTGAATCGTTTTCGTGAAACTGATCGTATCCCAATTCCTTGTTTACAAAGAGAAAGCTGAGAAAGACAAAAGCAACCGCCATCGCCAATCCGAAAATATTGATGAACGAATAGAACTTATGCTTCATCATACTGCGATAGGCCACCAATAGGTGGCTCTTGTACATTCCCATACCAGCGTTGTTGAGTTGTTTGAACTTGTTTCGTAGTAAAATTGAAGGGTGAAAGAAGCGTATAACGCTCCACGAGAATCTTCTTCTGGCAGCCCTTAATCCACCACTTTGCGCGTCTTTCTCAAACTGCTCCAGCAAATCCCCTTCAATTCCCTCATATAGCTTATCTGGACAAAACCATTTAAGCAATTTCGAGGACCATCTTGATGGTGTTTGCATTTTCATTTAAGTCCTGAAAAATTAAGCCGAGGCAGAAGGTCCCAGAGTTTCCTTCGTTGCGTCTGCATATCGTGTAAAAGACTTAGACCAGCGTTCGTTATTTTGAAGTAGCGTTTTCTTCGTCCCCCTCTTGTGGAGGTCGCCCCACCCATCTCTGATCTTACAAGCCCCTTGTCCTCTAAACGGTACAAGGTGATGTGGACCGCGCTAAGATTTACCGTTCTGTCTAGTTTTTCCTGAATCTCTTTTACCACAGCATTTCCATATGCCTCCTCGCCAAGTATTCCAACGATGGTCAATGTGACTTCTTCGAATTCCCCAAGATATGTTCTTCCCATTTCTCTATAAATTGTAAAACAAATATAAAAATATTTCTGTACAGATTGTAAAACAAATGATGAGTGAAGTGGAGAGAAAGTTTCTAATCCGATCTAAGAAGTGACCAAACACCAAAAATGGGTCCGATTGCTAAGATCAAAAACAGGTATTCAAACGAGACAATTGTCATCAACATGGACAGTAATTGAATACTGACGATGGTAATGGAAAAACCAAGACAATTAACGATCGTCAATGAAGTGCCTCTGAATTCTGGATCGGCATGCTGCGCTACCAAGTGGATAGCAGGGGGGAGTCTACTATCACGAGCCAACCCCAAAGAACCAGAAAGCCAACGAAAAAGAATGGCGATGTTTCGAACATAATCGGAGAGACCAGACAGCAAACCCCTGATCCCATTAGCGCAATCACCGCGATCTTGCGCTCTCCAAATCGCTCGCTTAGTAGGCCACCAAAAAAGCATGCCACTCCACCCAATCCGATAATCAAAAAGGACCATAGCGGACTATTGAGAATCTGTTGACCCCCAGAGTAGAAACTCAGCATGACTGGAACAAAAGCCCAAAAAGCATATAGCTCCCACATGTGACCAAAATATCCAAAGGATGCTGCCTTGAATTTTTCGCTCTTAAACACTTGAAAGATCGCCCAAAAATTCTGCTTCTGTCCAGGTTTTCGAAACGGACCTGGTTTTACGAATAGCATCATAAACAACCCACCGATCACTGCAAGGGCGGAGGTGGTGTAGATGACAGATTTCCAAGTAATAGTGCCGGCAAAATCACTCACCAAATGTGGAAATGCCGTACCAAGTACCAACGCTCCGACGAGAAAGCTCAACGCCCTGCCAAGTCCTTGGGCAAAGTAGTCTGAGGCAATTTTCATTCCTACTGGATAAATCCCAGCGAGAAAAAAACCAGTCAGAAATCGAAGGAAAAGAACGTGCATAAAGCCAATCCCTTCAACAATTATCAGGAGGTTGAACAACGCTCCCAGAACTGCGCTTACAAAGAAAACCTTGGAAGGATTGAACCGATCTGCAATAGTGAAAAAAGCGAAAAAGAGCGTTCCAACGATGAACCCAAACTGGACAGTAGAAGTTAGGTGTCCAAGATCGTTGTCCTTCAATCCCAGATTTACTATTAGATCTGGCATTATCGCATTTCCTGCAAACCACAGCGAAGTGCACATGAATTGCGACAAGACGATCAGAGTCAGTATCCAGGTTTGCTTTTTCATCTCAACTGTGGATAAAGCTATATCAAGTATAGCTACTCACTTCTTTTCCCTGAGAACTTAGTCTCAACGGGAAGGTTCGGTCTACTTTGTTAAAAACAACTCTCAAATTAACTCCTCAAAAAAGAATATGACGAAAAACAAATTTTCCTTCAGCAGCATCTTTATGCTCATGCTATTTTCGACAGTCCTTAGCTCTTTCGAAACTCGCCAATCATCAGAGTTGGGAACATTCTCCTTAAGTCTATCTGTAAAAGACGTTGCCCAGTCGAAACAATTCTACGAAACAATAGGCTTCAAACAGGTTGATGGAAATGTTGCTCAAAATTGGGTGATCATGTCTGACGGAAATGCACGCATTGGATTGTCCCAGGGATTTTTTCAAAAGAATACAATTACGTTCAATCCAAATGATGTTCGAAACATTCAGAAAGAATTAAAAGCGAAAGGTATTTCTTTTGCCCTAGAGGTGGAGGAAACTAGTTCAGGTCCTGGCACAGCAATGATTATCGACCCAGACGGAAATCCAATTCTGTTGGACCAACGATAAACAAGTATTTTTGAAATGATACCAAGATTCTTGTGGATCTACAGATGAATGGGAACAATAAGTATTGAATCGGCCATCGTTTACTTTGGGGCACTTCAGGGAGTCCTTTTATCAATCTTCTTTTTCACCCGAAAAGTAGGAAAACCAACACCACAGGTTTTGGCCGGGTTGATTTTTCTTTTCTCTGTTAATCTCTTACTGCCAGCATTGGTAAAGCAGTTCCTTCAAGTTTTTCCCCACCTGCTAGGTATCGGAGATCCAATGCTGTTTCTGTTCGGGCCGTTACTATTTTTTTATGCTTCCTTTCTCACTGGAAACGTTACCGCATTTAGTAAACGTGATCTGCTTCATTTGCTACCCTTTGCTGCCTGCGTCATGTTGCTTTCACCGATCTATCTTCTAGGTGGAGATGAGAAAGTCGAGCTTTATCAACGCTACTTCGAATCTGGTATTCCCTACAAATTGTATCTGATTTGGATTGCAGCCAGTCTTCACAACATCATTTACATCGCTGCAGCCATAAAGCAAATCCAGATATACCGACTCAGAATTAAGAATACATTTTCAAACATTGATCGAATCAGTCTTAGGTGGTTTAAGCTCATTCTATCTGGTAGTTTAGTTATCTGGCTGATCGATGGTTACATGCTCAGTTCAGTTTTACTCGACTTTGATCTGGGGTTTCTGGAATCCCTTGGTCATCTTCTTGGATATGTATCCACAATTTTTATCTACTACATTGGGTATCGAACTTTGAAAGAGCCGGAGACTTCTTCCCAACTGATATTAGCTGCATACTCCAAGGAGGAAAATAAGAAGTATTACAGGTCTGGCCTCAGCACATCAAAAGCTGATGAGTACCAAAGTGCGCTCTTAACCTTTATGCAGGAAGACAGTCCATACCTAAACCCTGAACTCACTCTGACAGACCTTGGGCAAGCCCTTTCAGCTCCAAACAATCATCTTTCACAAGTACTGAACGAAAAGTTCTCACAGAACTTCTTCGACTTTATCAACAATTACCGAGTGGAGGAGGCCAAACAATGGCTCAGCAATCCCGCCAAAAATCAGGCAACAATGCTGGCAATTGCCTTCGAATCTGGCTTCAAATCAAAATCCACATTCAATGCAGCTTTTAAAAAGCACACTGGACAAACACCCTCTGAATTTAGGAAAAGTAGTCAGGTTTTGAGGACTGCATGAACTACGCCTCTAAATTATGTCTGACCCAACCCGTCGGGTCGACCCGAGTCTAAAAAGATACTCTCTTTGGTGAAAAAAATAGGAAATGAAAACATCTATTCTAATCAGTCTTCTCTTGTTTATCATACAGGAGAATCCGCAAGTCGAGAACGCGAACTCGAAAGAGCTCTTCTTTAAAAAGCAGGCCAGTTACCTACTGCAAGAGGGCGGTATCTGGGAAGCCGTAAATCCAACATACCAAAAAGATAAACAGTATGATGCTCGCGTATTTCGCTACGAAGTAGAGAAGGGTGTGCATGGTGAAAACATTCAGTTGAAAATTGTGTCAGATCTTAACGATATTGGATGGTACACTAGCTGGGACGGATACTATCTATGGCAACCACAACGTGAGGAAATCATTTACCACAGTCTGGCTGCAAATGGAGCCATCGCCAATGGCATTGTGACTACTCCTGACTCTACAACCAGAATAAACATCTTTACCATCACCGCATATGACGGCACAGAATCCACGCATAAAGACGTAACTCGAAAAGTAAACGAGAATGAAATGAAGTCTGAAAGCTATCAGCAAGGTGAAAATGGAGAATGGTCTTTTAATCAAGAGTTGATTTGGAAAAGGGTTAGCTCAGACAAACCGTGATCACGAAAAGGAGCCATCTGCTTACTTCTCTCCAGATTCTCTTCGGTGCTGACAATTACAGATTATTGAATCAAAAAGTCTGGACATACGCTACCAAATCATCATTCTCGGCAAGCCCCAGTTTTTGTTTCACCCGGTACCTACTCATTATTACACTTCGCTGCTCTATGCTGAATATGCCTGCGATTTCACGTGTATTTAGATCTAGTTTGATCAATGCCAACAACCGTCGTTCTTTCTGAGTAAGATTATCGTGGCGTTTCAGCACCTGAATATTGAAGTTTGGGTGAATTTTTGAGAAATGTGTTTCAAGCTTCTCCCATTCCCTTTCCTGAGAGCGATTGACGAAAATATTGCTTAGCACCGATTGAACATCCCTTGCTAAAATGGTCTCCTTTTTCTTCAGTGACTTCAATCCTGTCTCAATCTCCTGAATACTATTGTTGAGGTTCATCATGTGAAGCGTTTGCTGTTGGAGTGCCGCTTGTCCCTTTTCTATCTCGCTTTGCAGCCTAAGTTGCCTGTTTCTATTTCGGTAGATCAGAAAGAGTGTAATGCCCAAAGAGAGAATAACTATCGAAATGATCGAGGTGACAAGAAGCACACGCTTTGCTTCATTAATTTCACTTTGTTTCTGCAAAACTTCGATTTCCTTTTGCTTTTCTGAAGTTTCCAATTCAATCCGAAGGTTGTTGAATTTTCTGTCATTTGACTCATTGTATATTGAATCTTGATAGGCAAAGTATTTTGACTGATAGTGGTAGGCAGAATCAATCATTTGTAAACTCCAATATGACTTTTGTAGATACGAGTATGAGTTTCTGATGGCAATTCTGATATTGCTTTTTCTAGCTGCTCGAAGTGCTTTCCTCGAGTAAACAATGGCCTGATCATACTCTCCGAGTATGAGGTGATTGGCTGCAATCATATTCGCGATAGTTGCTGACTGTCTTTCGTTTCTTGGGTGAACAGATTCCAACAAACTGATAGCTTCTCTTTGCCTTCCTTGAGCGGTATAGATATTTGATATGTTGCTCAGCGCTCTTTGAACAACCGGAACAAATTGTGGATCCTGACCAGCTGATTTGACACTTAGATTGTAGTAGTAAAGAGCACTGTCGTAATTGTCGCTCAGATAGTAAATCCCACCGATCGCATTGTACGACTTGCAGATTGAAAGCACATCTTTCGACTCCAAATTGTACTGCATTGCCTTGTTTGCGAAAACCAGGGCCTCATCATGAATTCCCATTCTTCCGTACACCAGGGCAATATTATTGGATACTTCTGCAAATCTTAATGCTGACAAATTTCCATTCTCTGCAATTTTCAAAGCCTCCAAAAAATATTCTAATGCTGTTGGGTAATCCCCCTGTCTTCCATAGACAGTACCCACGCTAGAGGTTGACATGCATAAGTAATTATTATCACCAAGGCTTCGAAATATAGATTGTGCTTCCTCAAATTCTGCCAATGACTTTTCAAGACTACCGAGTCTAAAGTATATTTTTCCATGCGTGAATTTTGCTATCCCTTCCTCCATGGATCCATTTTGTATGGCCTTCATTTGACTTGTTAAAACCAACAGATTCGTGGAGGCAGAGTCCAGTTGATTCCTATGAAATAGAAGTGACGCTTTGATCAGTCTACTCTGAATCAGACCCCAGTCATAGCTTAACTCACGGCTGAGAACTTCTATTTCTTCACTAATACTATTTGCTGAATCTGGATGTTGTGATGAGATACTCTGAGCTTGCCAGAACAATGAGTCTACCTCCTGAATTCCAGAAGTTTGCGCCACAATTTGTGCTGATAGAATCAGAAAGAAAAGTGGGGAAAAAAAGTATTTCATTGATAGACTAACTTCGGCGCAGTATTGTCAATTGATAAATCTACTCACGGAAGTTTGTTATTGAAAGTTATTTTTCATCTGATCCTCATCAGTATTAACTTGATGCAATCAGCATTTTTGGATACTCCCCTCAAAAATGAATTCTGCTAAAAAGTTTGTACATACAAGTCCAAATCTTCACTTTCCCCAAGTCCTAATTTTTGCTTTAGTCGATATCTGCTCATCACAACACTTCGTTGCTCAATACTCAGAATCCCGGCAATCTCTCTTGTATTGAGATCCAATTTTACCAGAGCCAATAGTCGGCGTTCTTTCTGCGTCAAATTATCATGTCGTTTCAGTAGCTGGCTGTTGAAATTTGGATGAACTTTTGAGAAATGCGTTTCAAGCTGCTCCCATTCTCTTTCGAAAGAGCGATTTACAAAAATATTGTTTAGCAAAGATTGGACGTCCTTACCTAGAACCATCTCCTTTTTCTTCATGGATTTCAATCCTGCCTCTATTTCCTGAATGTTATTACTCATGTTCATCATGTGCAGCGTCTGTTGCTGTAGTTCAGATTGTCCCTTTTCGATTTCATTTTCGAGTTTCAGTTGTCTATTTCTATTTCTCAAGGTCAAGTAGATAGTGATTGCCAAGGAGAAGATAATTACCGCTATGATTGAAATGATCAGCAGCGCACGGTCTTTCTCATTGATTTCACTTTGCTTTTGTAGCACTTCAATCTCTTTCTGCTTTTCAGATGTCTCGAGTTCGATCCGAAGGTTATTGTATTTTTCTTTTGCTGATTCACTATAGATTGAATCATGGTATTGATGAAATAGTGATTGATATCGATACGCAGAGTCAAACCGATTCATAGCAAGAAATATTTCAGACAATCGTTTCGAAGCATCTCGTGCACCCGGTTTGTCATGGTTCTGGACAGCATCAAGAAAGGCACTATTGGAATAATAAAGTGCACTATCGAACTGCCCAAGTTCTTGTTTGTACTGCGCGATCAAGTTGTAGGCATCATTTACCTGATAATTCTCATTGCCTCGACGCAATTTCATGGACGAGAGTAAAAGAGCGATTGCTTGTTCTAGGTCTCCTTGCTTAGCATAAATCTGAGCAATCGACTGATGCGCCCCATAAACGACAGGGGTATACCTCAGATAATTGGATGGATTTAACCGCAAGGCCTGATTATGGTAAGCCAATGCACTGTCGTACAATTCACGTCGGAAGAAAATCTCACCAATAATGTTATAAGAATTCCCCATTGCAATGGTATCTCCAATCACCCTTTTTAGCTCAAGGCCCTCCTTGGCAAAGTCAATAGCTAGATTAAATTGTCCCATTGCAGAGTAAACTTGAGAAATATTGGTAAGAGCTCTAGATAGCCTCCCCTCCGCACGCGGAATCTCTCCTTTCAAGGCAACTTCGCGAACATCTAAGAAGATCTCCAATGCAACAGAGTACTTTCCTCTCATTGCATGAATGACTCCAATGTTATTTAAGCTCATGACGTAGTGTTCCTTCTTGTTTAGGGACTCAAACATGTCAGCTGCTTTGCGAAAATTCTCCTCAGATTTATCAAAATTGTTCAGCCGCTGGTAAATCAACCCCAGGTAGTTTCTTGCTCTTCCTTCTTCGAAAGATCTTTCTCCAAATTCTTTGACATTGTGGACGACCTCCAACAGGATCTTTGCTGAACTATCCAGTTCATTTTTTTGATACAGAGAAATTCCCTTAATTAAGTTGCTCTGAAGAAATCCCCATTCGTAATTAAATTCTCTACTGAGGATCTCTATTTTCTCTGCAATTGCCCATATTGAGTCTGGTGCTCTTCTTGTTTCTTGCGCATTGTGAAACAAGATGTCTATTTGTTCAATCTTATACGCTTGAGCAGAAGTAGAGAAAATGGAGGCGAACAATATTACTACGAGGAGCTCTCGCTTTAATGTCCATAGTTCAGAATTGCACAGGGCTATAAAGTGATTCATCGGATTTTTGTTAGTAGTGTGATACTCTTATCAGTTGATAAGGGCTCGAATAGACGAGTTTTTTAGCTATTTGAGCCGAAAACCATGGTCTACAAAATGTCTACCTTCCTCTAAATCCCTACCCAAAGGCAGAAAATTTGTCTACAGCGAGTGCTCTGCTTTCTCCACCTCTACCCCTCTATCTCAACTGAGTCCAAATTCAAGAACTCGATCTGATTCTCATCTGAAAGCGTAATTCCTATGACCGAATCTTTTTGGATCGACCTGTCAAGAATGGATTTTGAAAGCTCATTCAGAATTTCTCGTTGAATGACTCTTTTCAAAGGTCGAGCTCCGAATTGCGGATCAAACCCTACTTTCCCCAAGAATTTCAACGCTTTTTCATCAGCCTCAATTTTGATACCGCTCTCCTCCAGCCTTCTTTGGATCAATTTGAATTGAATGCCCACGATCTTCTGCAGATCTTCCTGGCTTAGCGGTCTAAACATGATTGTTTCATCCACTCTATTTAGGAATTCCGGTCTGACGGACTTTTTCAACAACTCGAACACCTGCGCCTTTGTCTCTTCAATTACTGGCTCTGGGTTCTTCTCATCCAGTCGCTCGAAACTTTCCTGAATCAATCCAGAACCGATGTTTGTGGTCATGATCACAATTGTATTCTTGAAGTTTGCCACTCGGCCCTTGTTATCTGTCAACCGTCCATCGTCCAACACTTGGAGCAAAATGTTGAATACATCTGGATGTGCTTTTTCAATCTCATCTAACAAAATCACGCTGTAAGGTTTTCTCCTTACAGCCTCCGTCAGCTGACCTCCTTCATCGTAACCGACATATCCTGGAGGCGCTCCAATCAATCTGCTTACCGCATGTCTTTCTTGATATTCGGACATGTCGATCCTAACCATTGAGTTCTCATCATTGAAGAGGTACTCAGCTAGCGCTTTTGCAAGCTCCGTTTTTCCAACGCCAGTGGTACCTAAGAAAATGAAGGATCCAATGGGTCTTTTAGGATCGTGAAGCCCAGCCCGACTTCTACGCACAGCATCCGAAACTGCTCGAATAGCTTCCTCTTGGCCTGCCACTCTTTTTCCAAGTTCGACCTCCAGATTGATCAGTTTTTCCCTGTCTCCCTGAAGCATTTTCGTCACAGGAATACCAGTCCACCTTGCAACCACTCCTGCAATATCCTCAGCATCAACCTCCTCTTTCAACAAGCTTTCTCCACCCTGCATTTCCTTGAGTTGATTTCGAAAATCTTCCAATTGCGCTTCCGCTTCTCCCAATTTTCCATACCGTATCTCCGCAACGAGTCCAAGATCTCCAGTTCGTTCAGCATTTTCTGCCTCATTCTTCAGCTGCTCAATCTTCTCCTTTGCACTTCTCAGTCCCTGAATAACATTTTTCTCATTTTCCCACTTTGCCTTCAGTTCATTTCTCTCTCCCTCTAGATCAGCAATTTCCTTACTCAACTCAGATTCCTTCCGTTTGTCCTTTTCACGCCGAATAGCTTCTCGCTCAATTTCTAATTGCATCACCTTTCTATTCAGTTCGTCCAACTCCTCTGGCAACGAATCGATTTCAATCCTTAGTTTAGCAGCAGCCTCGTCCATGAGATCAATGGCCTTGTCTGGCAAAAATCGATCTGATATGTACCTGCTTGAAAGCTCCACCGAGGAAATCACCGCATCGTCCTTGATTCGCACACCGTGATGCAACTCGTACTTATCCTTGATCCCCCGCAAGATTGAAATCGCGTCGGGGATAGATGGTTCATCCACGATCACCGATTGAAATCGCCTTTCTAGTGCCTTATCCTTCTCTATGTACTTCTGATATTCCTTCAGTGTAGTTGCGCCAATTGCATGAAGTTCTCCACGAGCCAACGCTGGTTTCAATAGGTTCGCGGCATCCATGGCTCCCTCGCCTCCTCCGCCTGCACCAATCAAAGTGTGTATTTCGTCAATAAACAAAATGATTTCTCCGTCACTATCAGTTACTTCTTTAATAACTGCTTTTAGTCTTTCCTCAAATTCTCCCTTATACTTTGCTCCAGCAACCAGTAATCCCATATCCAGGGAAATGATCGTCTTTGACTTGAGGTTTTCAGGAACATCTCCATCCACAATTCGCTGCGCCATACCTTCGACGATGGCTGTTTTGCCAACACCTGGCTCACCTAAAAGGATTGGGTTGTTCTTTGTTCGCCTTGCCAGTATCTGTAGCACCCTTCTAATCTCCTCGTCTCGTCCAATCACCGGATCGATCTTGCCTTTCTTCGCGAGTTCGTTTAGGTTATTAGAGTACCTGCCTAATGACTGATACTTTGCCTCAGCATTTTGGTCCGTCACCGTTTCGCCTCCTCGCAGCTCTTTGATTGCAGCAACTAGTTGCTTTTTGTCAAACCCTTCGTTTTTAAGGATCTGAGCAATCTTGTCGTTTCCATCCAGCAAACCCAAAATAATGTGTTCAACAGCGACAAATTCATCTCCGAATTCCTTCAAGTGTTTTTCCGCATTCTGAAGTGACTTTGCTGCGTCATTCGACAAATAGGGCTGGCCGCCTTGTACTATCGGGAGACCATCGATTAGTTTATCGATTTGCTGCTCAAGGGAGTTCCTGGTGACACCAAGTTTTTTAAGTAAGAATGAAATAAGACTTTCATCAGACTGTAAAATAGCCTTCGCCAGATGACTTGTTTCGATCACCTGATGCTGAAAACCTGAAGCTATTTCCGTCGCTTTCTGCAGTGCTTCCTGTGATTTGATTGTATAGTTATTGAAGTTCATAGCCGATCATTTTATTGTACAATCGGAAGATATCAAAAGCTATTCCAGTTGTTTTATTGCACTATTTACAGACAAAATGTCACGCTGGTTACGTTCGATTTGTAAAAATCTGACAAGTTGGCTGCTATTTGCAAGTCGCATAGAGACAAAAAAATTCCTTTACCAGTACGTTTATCTGCCTACCGTGAAGACGGTATAGGAAAATACCAATATCCCCTGATTCCATTGGCTGCACTCAATTCTACCTTCACATCATGAAAAGAATTATCGTCTACCTATTCGTCCTCGCTGGACTTCTCACTGCCATTCATGGGCAGGAAAAAAAGAAAAAATTCGGTCTGAAAGTTCCCAAGGTCAGGCTTGGAGAGAAGATCGGGAAATTGGCTGGAAATCTAATGACTGGAAAAACGGATGACCTCTCACTGGTCTCTGTGAAAAACAATTTCATCTGTGGTATCTACCCTCCTGAAATCAAAACCTCAGAAATAAAGTTTTTTGAAAAGGGGCTGTATGAAGGGGACTATATCGTTTCTATTTCTTTTTTGAAACAAGAAGGCATCGGAATGCTTGAGCTACAGGGTGAGGTTACTGTAGAAGGAGAACCAATGGAGTATGTGGGTCTAGGAAGCTACGCCAAAAGTTTTGGTTACCCGCTTATGCATCCGGTGGTGGTCAGGATAAAAACAGAAAGCGGGGATGAGGCGTCCTTCACCTACAATCCAATACCTAAAATTGAATTTGTTAGCGTGAATGGCGAAACCGCTCTTCCGATTCTAGACATGGATGAGGATATTGAGTTGGTTTATTACAATCCACCTGGAGCTGAAAACACAAAGGTAAAATTGTCTTTGATTACAGATGTCGCGGGCGCCAGAGCACTCAATCACTTCGCGGAATTCAAATCTGGAAAAGAGGGAGAAGTTACCGTGACTATTCCAAAAGAGTCGCTAGCTAGTCCAGAGATCGCTGGCCAACTAAACGCTGGGAATTTCAACAAAGGCGAAAACTACCTGATCCTGGAACGTGAGTTAATCACCAACAAAGACAACTACGGTCCGGAGCAGCAAGTTGGAAAAATTGCAACTTCTGATATTTCCGTTAAATCCTATACCGCCATGCCTGTTATTGTTAAGGGAAAACAAGACGGCGGGCTACTGGTCTCTTTAAAAGTGTCAGGGAAATCGGAGAACAAAACCATAGGTTATGATCTTTACAAGCCAAACGCCACTACTGGCATCCCCTTCTCTCAGGCAACAAAATTCGGACTCGTCTCCTTTACAATGTCTGCCTCAACCTATAAAAGAGAATCTGAAACATCATCTAACAGCTATACCGTCGGAAATACCAGGTATACGACCACTACAACCAGAACCACCACCTGGGAATTTCCACAACTCCCAGATAGTTACTGGAACGATATGATGCAGCGTGTCTATGAGGATATGGTTGCCTTCTTCAAATCCGAATACAATGTAGACTTCGTCCCCGTCGAAGCGGTTACAAGCACGAATGAATACGCAACTCTCTTTCCTAGCGGAGATCAGAATACCGAAACTAAGGTTGAAAAAAGCTACATGGGAACAAACAGAGTAGCTCCACAAAGGCTAGGCGAATTTTTCGCTAATGCCTCCAGCAATTTAACGTCTGACAACCCAACTGTCAATATGATGAAAAATGCTGGCGACATTGACGGCTTAGTTTCGATGCACCTGGATCTTGTGGTCGGCTCAAATGATGCGGGCAATATCGTGTTGTTCCCAAAATTGGCAGTGTCTGGAACTGGTAGAGATGAAAACAATAATGACAAGCAGGGAACCTATTTCAATGGTGTCGTTGCCAGAACTACTGGTGAGCCCTTCAACGAAGATTTGCTGAAAAGCAATCCTTCTGAACTAACTCGAATTGTAAGCTGGCCAAAGTTACAAGTAGAATTCGAAGCTGGGATGCGGGCATTGAGGTCTAAAGAAATAGAATTAGGGTTTGACCGGATTTGGTCCATTGGTGAGAGTGAGGACTAATTGTCTTCGCTTTCTTTCTTCTTTGGCTCTTCTTCCTCCTTTTTCCCAAGATACTTTTCCTTTTTGGCCTTGAGACTTTCGCTAGCCTCCTCCAAATTGAGTCGGGCCTTCAGCCGATTCAGAATCCCTTGTCCGATGGAAAGTGCTCGATCACCAAAATTTAAATCCTCCTTTTTTGCCTCTTGAGGAGGAGCTTCAACCACGGGTGCTCTTTTTATGATATATTTATTTGTAGAGACAGTATCCACTACTATCTTCTGTGCCATGGAGGCAAAAGAAATTGCAGTTGCAAGTAAACATATGATAATAGATTTGATCCTCAACGCAACGACCTTCTTTCAAGAGTTATCAATAATAGCATAAAGAGAAGAAATTGGAAAGGATTTGCAAAAACTGTGAACTGAATCTTGACCCTAGTTTCAAGTTCTGTCCAGATTGTGGCCAAGAGCACAAAGACAAGGTCGTTCATTTTAAGCAATTTATGCTTGATTTTCTGGGGGATTATTTCACCTTCGATTCACTGATCATTCGAAGTGTGCGGCCACTGCTATTCAATCCTGGGTTTTTAACAAAGGAGTTTCTGGCTGGAAGAAGAGTTCGATACATTCCGCCATTGCGGATGTTCATCTTTATCAGCATCATCTTCTTCCTTGTCCTTGGTTCAGTCGACTCCTCGGTGGTCATAGAAAAAAGCGATGAAGGTCAGTTTTTGGATTCCTTTTTTAACCAATGGTTTCCACGCCTGTTCTTTTTACTCCTTCCGCTATTCGCACTGTTTCTCTTCATTATGTTTAGAAAATCGGAACGGATTTATCTTTCGCACTTTATCTTCTCGATTCATTTCCACGCTTTCATTTTCGCATTGTCGACCATCTTCGTTATTCTAATCGACTACATTTTTCCTTCAAGCGTATTTTTAAGCCAATGGGCGTTTATCATAACCGTTGGCGTACTGCAAGTCTATCTTGTAATTGCACTCAGGAAGGTCTACCAACAAAGGTGGTTTACGACCATATTCAAGCTCGTATTGATTAACATCATGTACACCTTTTCAGCGATGGTCATTTTTGCTGGAGTTGGCACTCTTATTTTTTACTTGTAACGGATAGCCTGTCCATAGTAATGGTCATTCTACGTCATTGGGTGTAGTTGTCTAACTTAGGTCTATGAGCCCAACCGCCCAACATGCGTATCCACTTAACTGTCCCACCGGTCGCTGGACCTTAGTGTCGACGATCCTGGCCTCTAGTATGGCCTTTATTGATGGCACGGCCTTGAATGTTATTTTACCTTCTTTGCAAAGAGATCTTGGAGCAACGGGTTCAGATCTATTTTGGGTGCTGAATGGCTATCTGCTGATGTTGGCCGCCCTGATCATTGTGGGCGGAAGCTTGGGAGACAAACTGGGCCGGGTTAGAGTATTCAAATTTGGCATTTTGATTTTCACATTGGGTTCCATACTGTGTGGAATAGCTCCAAGCATCGAACTTCTGATCTTTTTCAGAATGATTCAGGGGATTGGTGGGGCATTAATGATTCCAGGTAGTCTTGCAATTATTTCTGCTGTTTTTAGCAAAGAGGAAAAAGGAAAGGCCATAGGTTCATGGTCTGCTGCAACAACTATTGTTACCATTTGTGGTCCAGTCTTGGGAGGAGCTTTAGCTGACATTGGCTTGTGGAGATTTATCTTCTTTATCAATGTGCCCCTTGGGTTACTATCAATTCTAATTCTACATTTCAAAGTTCCAGAGAGCAGGGAGCCTGGTGCATCCAAAGTAGATTGGTGGGGAGCAATCTTGCTGGTTCTTAGCCTTTCACTGATTACGTTTGGTTTTCTAGAAATGCCCGAGATTGGATCTGATCACCCGTTAGTCATCTCAAGTTTGATCGTTGGCTCTATTTTAATGGCTGTTTTCATTTGGGTAGAAACCAAAGTGAACCAACCGATGATTCCACTCGAGCTATTTAAAAGGAAGACGTTTTCGGGAGTAAACCTCCTCAGCTTTTTTCTCTACGCTGGACTTGGAGCCATCATGCTTTTCCTGTCTCTGAATATCATACAAGTGCAAGGATACTCTCAGCTTCAGGCTGGCCTTACTTTTCTGCCCTTTTCATTCGTGATGATTTTGTTAGCTAGAAAGATGGGATCTCTCTCTGATAAATTTGGAGTGCGAAGGTTTCTCATCATTGGGCCCTCCATCACAGGCATTGGAATGTTTTGGCTCTCGTTCATTGGAATCACCTCTGGTCCAGCTGAGTACTGGGCAACTTTTTTTCCGCCATTTATGTTGTTTGCCATTGGTATGTCCATTACTGTGGTGCCTCTTACGACCGCTGTAATGACCTGTGTTGACTCAAGTCAATCGGGAATCGCTTCTGGGATCAACAACAGTGTCACTAGAATTTCAGGAACATTCATGAATGCAGTTCTGGGAGCAGTTGCTATCCTGCTTTTTACAAATTATTCCATGCAAGCAATGGAGCCATTAAACCTTTCTGAAACGCAGACAAAAGAATTGCTGGCAGAGACAACCAAATTGGGAGAGGCACGTGCACCACTTGAATATGGTGAAGCTTTGCAAATGAGTGTCAATACCGCGTTTCAAAATGGCTTTATTTCCACGTACAAATGGGTTGGACTGCTGAGTTCAGCACTTGCATTTTTGTCAGCCGCAATTGCTTTTTTCATGGTTGAAGAGAAAAGTCACGCTGATGGGTAAAAGGCAATTAAGCGCAATCATGTTTACTGATCTCGCAGGCTACACAGCCATGATGCAGGAGGATGAAATCAATGCCAAGGGTTTGCGTGATCGCCATAGAAAAATTCTGGAGCGTGAAATCTCAAGGCACGACGGTAAAATTTTGCAATACTATGGGGATGGGGCCCTGTCCGTTTTCAACAGCACAATTTCCGCTGCAAGCTCGGCGGTTTCAATACAGAAAGAATCTGTTACCGACAAGATTCCACTAAGAATTGGTATTCACACTGGAGACGTTGTGATAGAAGAGGATGGCGTTTATGGTGATGGTGTCAACATTGCATCCCGAATTGAGTCGTTCGCCACATCTGGCTCAGTTATGATTTCCGACAAGGTGTTTGATGACATTAAAAACCACCCATCATTCCAGCCTTCGCTGATGGGAGAGTTTGAGCTCAAGAATGTGAAGCGACCAGTTGAGGTTTATGCCTTAACAAACGACGGGTTAGTTGTTCCGCAACGAACAGACTTAAAGGGCAAGGTGAAAGAGCGCATCAAGAGTATCGCTGTACTTCCGTTTATAAATAGAAGTCCTGATCCCGAGAATGAATATTTCAGTGATGGCATCACGGAGGAAATCATCACCGCGTTAGCCAAAGTCGAAGGGCTTAAGGTGATTTCAAGGACTAGTTCATTTTCCTTCAAAGGAAAAAACATGGATGTGCGAGAAATTGGCAAGCAGTTGGAGGTCCAGTCTGTATTGGAGGGAAGTGTTCGCAAGTCTGGAAATAAAGTAAGAATCAGCGCTCAGCTGAGCAGCACCTTTGACGGATACGAGCTTTGGACGGATACCTACGACCGGCAATTAGAAGACATCTTTGAGGTCCAAGATGAAATATCACTAAAGATTTCTCATCAACTTAGGGAAAAGCTCGCAAGTCGCTCGCTGGAATCGGAGGAAAAATCAAAAACGGTAGAAATAGAGGCTTACAATTCTTACCTACAAGGACTCTTTTACTACAATAAATGGACGCCAGATAACGCAGAAAAAGCAACAGGAGCTTTTAGAAAAGCAATTGAAATTCAGCCAGACTATGATCAAGCCCATGCTGGTTTGGCTCTCGCTTACTCACTTATGTCCTTTACCGGCTTCCTTAAACCTCAGGAAGGTTATTTGCTAACGGAACAGTCAGCCAGAAAAGCCCTCGAATTGAATGATCAATGTGACAATGGCTACCTGGCACTTTCGTATGTACAACACTTTTACCATTGGGATTTCGAAGCTGGCAGAGCATTGGCAAACAAGGCATTGGAGATCAATCCAAAGTCACCTGATGCTAACCTCACCAGCTCACTCTACCCAATGGTTTTCGGAAGGCTCGACGAGGCAATAACTTACATTGAAAAAGCAAGGGAAATAGACCCCCTCTCGTCTATGACCAATCGAACACTTGCAGATGCCTATTATCTAAAAGGAGATTACAAGATGGCTATCGAGATGTACGATTGGCTATTGGAGAAGGATCCGGATTTTTTGACTGCTTTTGAGTTCAAAGGCTGGGCATACTTAATGGATGGAAAGTATGATGAAGCTATCGAGATCTTTGAGGCCATCGGGGGTGACAAGGCAGTGCACTCCATCAAGCCATTCGTTCAGCTTGGCTATGCGTATGCTCTCAAGGGGGACACCGATGTTGCGATGGTTTACTTAGAGGAATTGAAAAAAGATGCGGAAGCGAACCCTGACGGTGCTTTTGAATTGAGTTTCGCCACCCTCTACTCTGGTCTTGGAATGATTGACGAGGCATTTGAATACTTGGAAAAGGTCCTTGATTTAAAACTTGGTGCGGCGGTCATTATGAAGTCAAGTCCTATTTGGGAACCTTTGCGATCAGATCCTCGATTTGAGGTTTTACTTAAGAGAGTTGGGATATAAGTAGAAATGTCAATCTCCTGGTGATCGACACTCCACACCTTTGATCGATATCGCCTAACTTTAGCTATTAGTCACCGCTGATAGTTACTAATTCAACCATAATAAAGCCATGAAGTTACTGCCTGTATTTACGATTCTCTCTTTGTTCCTTGTTTCGTGCGATTTGCTTAAATCTGAGGAAGACCCTAATCCCGAGCCGACGGCATCCTTTACATTTACTATAGACGACTCAAACCCACTAACTGTTTCATTTCAAAATACCTCAGAAAACACCGATTCGTACGTCTGGGATTTTGGAGACGGAAGCTCGGCCACCTCAATAAACCCCGAATACACCTACTTGACAGAAGGTACTTACAATGTAAAGCTCACAGTAACTGGAGAAGGCGGCACAGATCAAGCATCTCGATCAGTAACAGTCGAAGGCGGAGCAGTCCCAATCGCTGATTTTACATACGTGATGAACGACTTAGAAGTATCCTTCACCAATACTTCTATCAATGCGGAATCCTACAATTGGAGCTTTGGTGATGGCTCATCATCAAACCAAGAAAATCCCATAAAAAACTACCCTAGTGGCGGCACATATACAGTAGTGTTAACCTCGACAAGCACAGGAGGCTCTGATATTAAAACAGAGCAAATCTCAGTCATACCGCCGGAGGTACCTTTTTCAATTGATGCTATTTCTCCTGCTGACGGAACCATCAATGTAGCGATCGAAAGCTCGATCGAAATAACATTTAGTGCCGAGATTGACCACTCAACGCTAGAATCTAATGTTGACTTACAGTATTTCTTTAATAACTCCACTGGGTCGGTCCGTACTGGGACATGGACCGTAAATGGCAACAAAGCCACATTTGAGCCTGATGATTTACTAAGTGAACGGTTGAGTGAGTTTCGTTTGAAGATAAAAACAGGCTTAAGAGATGTAAATGGAAACGTTCCTTCTTTTGCCTCAGAACAGATTAGTTACTTCACAACACAGGCTGTTTCAGAGAATTACTATTATCGTATTTACAATGCAAAACTTGGCACAGGTTTTTCGCTGGATACACCAAGTGGAGCAGCTCCATACTACACCAACATGGCTGCCACAGGAAATTTTACAGGACAAATGTGGAGATTTCAAGAGACATCCCAAGCTGGGAAATACACCATGTCTAATAAATTCCGAGGGACTGGGTTCTTGCTAGAAGGTGCGTCTCCAAACGATGATAGCCCAGCATTCTTAACTGCGCCCCCAAGTGGCGGGGGTCTTTTTACAGGACAGGTATGGTATTTTGAGGCAGAACCAGCTGGAGGTTGGACCTTTATAAGAAACAATGGAATAGGGTCGGGCTTCAGATTAGATCAAAGAAACGTGGATGTGAAAACAGATAGTGGAACTACAGACCAATTCTGGTCGCTAATAAGGCTTGAAAAAATTAATTGAGCAAGACGCTGCCAGCTCAGTAAGAAGGGAAGCATTAATTATTGCTTCCCTTTTTATTTTAGCTCTCCTGTAACCTTCCCACTCTTATCAGGTAACTTATCAGAATTTGCCCAGCAATGCTGGTTTACCAGAACAATTTCATAACGAAAGAAGACTGGTTTGTTTGAAGTTTAGCTAAATAATCAACGCCGATATTCGGCTGACTGGATTTGAATTTGGAAATCACAGACGAGCATCTGATGGCTCAAGTCAAGAGTGGACAGCTTGATCAGCTGAACGAATTGTTTAGTCGCTATAGCAAGCGGATTTACAATTATTTTCTAAAGTCGACCTTGGACCGAGACGATAGTGATGATCTCACTCAGGAGCTTTTCATACGGGTAATGAAGTATAGGAAGTCGTACAAGGATGGGCAGGCAGTACAATTCTGGGTTTTTCAAATTGCCCGAAACATGGTTAAGGATCACTTCAGAAAAATGAAAGTTCATAAAGACCAGTTTAATCCAGTTGAGGTGATGCCCGAGGTAGTGGAAGAGTCAGTGGATGAAGACAGAGAGCGGGAAAAACAATTGTACAGAGCAATGAAAGCATTGCCTGACGAGAAAAGGGAATTACTGGTACTGAGCAAATTTGAAGGGTTGAAGTATGAGCAGATTGCCGCAATGCGCGAAACATCAGTTAGCAACATAAAGGTGCAAGTGCATCGAACATTGAAAGAATTGAAAGAACTCTATTTCACCGCCAGTATAGGTTGAATGAAGGCAAGGGAAATTTTAAGAAAATGAAAAAAGAAATTACAGACAAGGAGTTAATCGAGCTACTTGAAGGAAATCCAAATCAAGCGTTGGAACAAATGATTTCGGAAGACAAGGACCTGGGAAGAAGATTCCAAGAGTTGAAAGAAGTCCTTGGCACAATTGAAAATACTAGGAGCCTTGATGTTCCTGCCCACATAGAAATGAATTTTCGTGAGGCCGTTTTAAACGAGCAGTCCAAGCAAGGAGCTACCTTTTCAAGGATGCACATTGCAGCAGCGGTTACCATACTAATCCTTGGTTTCGGTCTGGGTAGATTTTCAGGAGACTCGAACTCAACCGAGCTGGCTGGTCTAAAGGATGAAGTCAAAGCACTCAAAGAAGTAACATTGACAAGTGCTTTGCAAAGGTATTCAGCAAGTGAGCGCATCATGGCTGTAAATCAAATTGAAGCATCAACACAGACAGTGAATCCCGAGCTGATTTCAACCTTGATTAACACGTTGAATTCGGACGAAAGCCCGAACGTTCGATACGCGGCTCTCCAAGCACTAACCACCTACATAGATAACAGCGACGTTCGCGCTGAACTGGTGAAATCGCTGGAGGCACAAACAGATGCCTTATTGCAAATTTCGCTTATCAGCATCCTGATGGAGGCAGAAGAGCGTAGCGCAATCGCACCTTTAAAGGATATCATAAACAAGCAAGAAATCGCACCTGAAGTGAGGCGACAAGCAGAAATCGCCATTCAGGTTTTAACGTAAGGAAGATCAAAAACAGACTAAAATGAAAATGATAAATACATATATAATGAAAACAATCTTAGCAGCAACCCTGCTCCTGATTGTATCGGCGGTATCAGCCCAAGACTTTAGCTACACAGTTAAAGGAAACGCCACAGAGACCGTAGTTTGGGTTAATCAACTATTTGGTGACCTCCAGATAGAAGGCATTTCTGGTTCAGAGATTAAGATCCGCGCAAGTGACTATGAGGGTCTTCCCGAAAAAGCTAGAGGTTTAAAACCACTATCTGGCGGAGCACCTGAGAATACGGGAATCGGACTCAGTGTAACACAAGAAGGCAACACAATTTCAATTGCTGGAGCACATCGTGAGGCGGACGATGCTGAATACCTGATCTCACTACCAAAAAATGTGATGCTGAAGATCGATTACAATAGCTGGCAAGCAGAAGATGTTAAAGTTGTTGGGATGGAAAATGAGATAGAAGCGAAAAGTCAGGTGGGTGATCTTGTCTTTGTGGATGTCACCGGTCCAATCGTCGCTCACACTTTAAGCTCAGACTTAGACGTGGTGTTCTCTTCAGTGAATCAGGCCTATCCATCCTCTATCACCTCCACCAGCGGGGACATTGACGTTACTCTTCCTTCGGGAGCGAAGGGGACATTCAAAATGGCCACAGTTTCAGGGGGTATCTATACTGATCTGGATTTTGATTTGGGAGAAGATGCCAACAAGAGGAGATTCATGGGTCAATCTGCCACAGGAAAACTAAGTGGCGGTGGGGTCGAAGTATCCCTAAAGACAGTAAGTGGCGATGTGTATGTTAGAAAAGCCAACTGAGATGAAAACGCTAGTAGCCCTTTTTTGTATCGCATCGATTGGATTGTCAGCACAGCCAAAAGAAGTTACAGAGGCTGTTCAATTAACAGGACAAACAAATCTGCATCTGGATTTTGCTTTCGCAAACGCCATCGTATTCAAAACCTGGGATAAGATTGAAGTACTTGTTGAGGTGGAAGTTGAAATAAATGATGGGGAAAACAACGACATTTTCACACTTCACTCATCCAAAACCTCCTCAACAGTTTATATAGAAATGGACAAAGACATGTGGGAAAAAATAGATCGAGGGGATTGGAGAAGGAGTCGCAATTGGGAATCGACCATTAATTACACTGTATATCTACCAAAACAATTGGAGGTGGATGCAAATACAATTTCAGGTGATTATGAATTTGAATATTACGGAACACCCATGAACCTTAAAACGATTTCTGGTGCCATTGATATAACTGTAACTGGCGAGGCAGGACTTGATTTCCGTGCTAAAACAATTACTGGTGAAGTCTTCAGTGACCTTGATATTGAGTTCCCCTTTGGCAAAGACGGTTTACGGCAAATTGTCGGGCAAAAGGTCCAGGGAAGAATTGGAAACGGTGGATCAGAATCGCGACTTGAAACAATAAGTGGAAATATCTATTTACGAAAGGGGTAGCTACTTGGCCTTCATAACCAGCAGCTTGTCGTCCATCACCGTCCCTACAAAAAGAAGGTCTTTGTAGGGAGCAGCAACACTGCTGGCTGAGACAAGGCTTCCATCGTTCTCAAAAATCTTTTCAATGGACTCATCCTTACTGATCATAATTATCTCCGAAGGGGCTGATTCATTTGCGCCATTTGCATAGGCAGTAAAAGCAAGCAAGCTTGGGTGGCAACCTATCCAAGAATTACCATCTTCATCAAATTCAATGTTGTCAACACCTGTGCCAACATAAAGATCTCTTTTGAATTCAAGGGTCCCATCACCCTTGATTTGATAGTACTTTATCTTAAAATCTCGCGGTGAAGCAACAGCAAGCTCAGATTTTTCTCGATCGATATTCAAACCATTTGCGTAGGCTATATCGCTGGCTGCAACAGTGAAATTGCCATCAAAATAAACAACGTTAGATATTTTGAGGCCCAAATAGTTTTCCGCTAAAAGGCCCCATTTGCTTGTGTAGCCATGATCATTTGTGAAGTAGAAGGAGTCCTCATTCAACGCAATCACATCATTTGGGCTGATCATTGTTTCGTCCCTGTACGATTCCAAATGAACAAGGCTATCCCCAAAGAGCTCAAATTTCTCAATGGAATGCCCCTCGGCATGATTGACAGCCAGAATCTGATAGTGTGCGGAGTCCAGTTTAAAAAGACTAATTCCATGTGGAAAAAAATCAGAAGTAAAATTTGATATTTCGAAAGGCTCAAACCGATCACTCGTTAGGTCCAGATAGTATAAACCCCCTTTACGTTTTCTTCCATTCAAGCTCGCGGCTCTATCATCCTGAGAAATAATCATAAAATTATCCTCGTAGCTAATGCTAAAATCTTCTGCGCCCAGCATGGGGATTTCAGCAATAATCTCATAGCTTTCGGTGTTATTAATATCCCGGAAAAATCCTGTTGAAATAAATGTGTAGGCAATGAATGCCAGAAGCGCAACAACAAGTCCGACAAGTACCGTTAGATTTTTCTTCATTGGAAAGAATTAGAAGTAAGCATATCGCCAATTCAATTAAATGTAAGAAGTTTCTTGCAAAGTGGTCCATAGTGGGACTCTCACTTGGGATGTGCCTAGTGTGGTCTAGCTGTGGCCAGAATGAAATTCAGCTACCAGAGAAAACACTGCAGGGAATTGTAGATGGCGAGGAGTGGGAAATGAAATTTGCGAATGCCTACATCTATTCTTCTGACTTCAAATATCAAATCAAATTTTTGTCGACATTAGAAGGAGCTGAAGATCCATGTACGGTCCCTAGCACTTCAAATGCGCACATTTCGATAATTATGCAGTTACGAAGAGGGAGCTTCTCTATACCACTTCCAATCATCGACGAGTCTGCAAGGTTTATCTGGTCCAATGGAAGCTCTGTGATTGCGGCAAGTGGTTTTCTGGAAATTTTTGACATCGACAACTCTAGAATCTTCGGGTACCTCCAGGCTCAGCTCGACGATGAAAATACAATCGAAGGCTCATTCGAGGCCTTTATTTGTAATTAAATCGTAGCTAGTGAGCGCTCAACATAATGAGTCAATTAAGCCTCCTCATACACATCCACCGGTAAACAACTACAAACCAGATTTCGATCGCCATATGCATTGTCAACTCTGCTAACAGAAGGCCAAAATTTGTTCTCTCGAACATAGTCAGCAGGGAAAGCCGCCGTCTCTCGCGAATATGGATACGTCCACTCATCGGCAACCAAAGTTTTGTAGGAGTGCGGCGAATTCTTCAGTGGATTGTTTTCTGCATCAGAAACTCCATCGATTACTTGTTGAACTTCCGCTCGAATTGAGATCATTGCCTCACAGAATCTGTCGAGTTCTTCTCTTACCTCACTCTCCGTTGGTTCTATCATCATAGTACCAGGAACTGGAAAAGAAACGGTCGGTGCATGGAAGCCATAGTCAATCAATCGCTTGGCAATGTCCTCAACCTCTACTCCAGACTTCTTAAACTCTCGGCAATCAATAATTAGCTCATGAGCATTTCTACCCTTCTCGTTCGCATACAATACAGGATAATGATCCTTCAGCTTTGCAGCGATGTAGTTAGCATTGAGTATGGCCAATTTCGTCGCGTTTGTCAACCCCTCTGCACCCATCATGGCAACATACGCATGCGAAATAGGCAAAATACTAGCGCTGGAAAACTGTGCTGCGGCGATCGCAGCATTGTCATTTTCCTGGGTAACATGTCCGGGTAAATAAGGGGTTAGGTGTTCAGCTACACCGATCGGGCCCATTCCTGGACCTCCACCTCCGTGGGGAATACAAAATGTCTTATGAAGGTTC
>JBDWQX010000030.1:0-6073 GCA_039986395.1 Cyclobacteriaceae bacterium | reverse complement strand
TGCTGAACCCCCTGCTGAATCTCCCTCAACAAGATACAGTTCACAAGCTGCAGGATCTCTGTTGGAGCAATCGGCAAGCTTACCGGGAAGACCAGTGCCTGAGAGTACATTCTTGCGTTGCACCATTTCCCGTGCCTTTCTAGCAGCATGTCGCGCTTGAGCGGCTATGACTACCTTGGACACAATCAGTTTAGCTTCCTTAGGATGCTCCTCCAGATATTCATTTAAGATTTCACTCACACAGGTATCAACTGCACCCATTGCATCTGAATTACCAAGCTTTGTCTTTGTCTGACCTTCAAACTGAGGTTCTGCTACTTTTATTGAGATAACAGCTGTCAAGCCCTCTCTAAAGTCATCTCCAGTGATTTCTACTTTGACCTTTTCCAGTAAACCAGATTTGTCTGCGTAGCTTTTTAATGTTCTTGTTAATGCCCGTCTAAATCCAGAAACATGGGTACCTCCCTCATGGGTGTTGATGTTGTTCACGTAAGAAATCACATTCTCGGTGTAGGAGGTGTTGTAGCTGAGTGCTACTTGTACCGGTACTTCTGCATTTTCTCTAGAGATGTATATTGGATCAGGAATTAGCGTTTCACGGGTGCTATCAAGATAATTCACAAATTCAGCAAGCCCGCCCTCGGAATAGAATTCTTCTCTCATTGGCTTACCAGAATCATCTAAATCTCTATGATCTATTAGGATTATTCTTATTCCTGAATTCAGAAAAGAAAGCTCTCTCAATCTGGAAGCAACGGTCTCAGAATTGTACTTTGTAACATTGAAAATATCGGCATCCGGTTTGAACTTAATAATGGTACCATGGATATCCGTTTTGCCTATTTCTTTGACCGGAGCTTTAGGAATTCCAAGGTTGTACTCTTGGCTAAAAACTTTTCCATTTCTATGAACAGTTGCTGTAAGTAGAGAGGATAATGCATTCACACATGACACCCCAACCCCATGCAGACCGCCAGAGACTTTGTAGGTGTCTTTGTCAAATTTCCCACCAGCGTGTAGGACCGTCATTACCACCTCCAGCGCACTCCTCTTTTCCTTTTCATGCATGTCGGTAGGTATTCCCCTACCATTATCGGTAACCGTGATAGATTCATCGGTATTAATCTCGACTGTAATCTGATCGCAATGCCCCGCTAGCGCCTCGTCAATTGAGTTATCAACAACTTCCCAGACCAAGTGATGTAGACCCTTTACTCCAACGTCTCCAATGTACATCGCAGGTCTCTTTCTTACTGCCTCGAGCCCTTCTAAGACCTGAATATTACTTGCTGAGTAATCTCCTTTTTTGTTTTGCTTTTTTTCTTCCATGAATAGTATTAAGAGAAAATGAAGGCTAAAAAATTGTCTGAAATGGAAATGCTTCCTGTTCCTTCATTATTATTTAGAATACAGTGATTTATTAATGTGCGAAGATACACAATTCGGACCTTTTCTGGCTAAAATTCCTGAATCAAAAGTGGTTCAAAACTGCAAGATATCTGAGCCTCTGTAAGAGGCTAGTATGTTCCCGCACTTAACATAACCAGTGTGCAAGCTTCAAGTGCTTCAATACCTTGATTTTCGACCTTTTTACGGAACGAATAATTCTCTGTTCCAGGGTTGAAGATGATTCTCTTTGGATGTAAGGAAAGTACGTATTCTTCCCATTCAAGTAGGTTTTTCGGTCCAATGTAAAGGGTCACTGTATCCACGTTCTCTACTTTTGGAAGCAATCTAAGGTCTAAAATTTCTTTGTCGGCTAGCATGCCTTTTCGTATGCCGATTGGGACTAAATCATGTCCATGTTCTGTTAATCTGTTGCCTGCTAAATAGGCATACCTGGTTGGGTTTGTCGTGGCACCAATGAGGACTGTTTTTTTCATTACTGAGTTTTGCTTTTACTATCAGGTCCTGCAAACCCAAAATTCAGACCAAAAGTTACTGGAAAATGGAGAGATGATTTAATCTTGGGGTTAAAGTAATTGTCAAAAATGGGGTCTAAATCATTTCTTTCATAAGACCTTTTGGCAACGTTTAGACCTACAAAGGCATCAATCGTCCAACCAGAATCTCCCACATCTCTCATCCATCTTGTGCCGACCAAAATGCCGTATGAAAATCCTGTCTCAATCATCTTGCCGAACACCAGCTGCGGCCCAGGAAATATGATTGTCTGGTCAAGATAATTGACCTTAAAATTGACCTTGCTGTAGCTCAGCTGATGACCGAAGTAAAACATTCCGAACCGGCCATCTTCGTGATAGAATTTTTGACGTAGGTTAATTTTCGAACCTCGCTCAAAAAGCATATCATTTTCAATGTTATCATCTGATACAAAAAATGGATTTCTCTTCAAATCAAGTTGCAGTTCATAACCCAATCTCTCTTGCTTGTAGTATTCAATAGCGATCGGCACTTGATTGTCCATAAGCCAGAGCGGATTGGTGCCAAGAATGATCGCTTGATATTCATTTATTCGGTACTGGAAATACCGAAGGCCACGACGTTTGAATGTGTACTCGGGTTTGTCGAATCCCGAGTTGTCGTTCCTTACAAAATCCTTTGACTGCCTGGTTTTGAAAATTGGTTTTTCATTTTCATAAATGGGAAAATAGGTGCCTGCCAAAGACCCATCTGGATTGTAAAGTGCCCATTCATTTATTCGCTTGTCATCTTTGATTTTTCCCTCCATTTTCAATGTGCCATCTGGGTAATACCCCTGATAATTTCCCTCGCCTTTTTCGAAGTTAGCTTCTCCTTCGATCTGACCATTCTCAGCATAGTAAACCCATTTTCCTTCCTTTTTTTCAGCTACCAGCGCCCCGCTGGCCTTTTTTCCCCCGTTCGTATAGTACTCAGAAAAACTACCAGATCCTTTGTTGAAACTCACTTCCCCCAGCACTTCTCCAGTGGGATAGAAAAGTTTCCAGTAACCCTCTTTCATATCTTGCTCCAGCAGTCCTGATTGGTGTAATGTCCCATTTTCGTGGTAGTACTTCCATTCGCCAACTCTTAGTCCATCCTCGTAATTCCCCGTTGCACGTGTTTCTCCGTTTTTATGAAAATACTGCCATTCTCCACTTCTGAGACCTTCTCCGAACTGTCCAATGGCCTCAACCTCGCCAGTGTCAAAGTAATAGATCCACTCCCCAATGCTTCTTTCATTCGAAATTTCGCCTTCCATTCGAACATTGCCAAATGGATAGAATTCCTTGTAGCTTGCATTTTCTCCGGAATAGAATGCTTGCCCTTTGATTGTTTGATCCTCGTAGAAGTAGTTCCAAATCCCAGTCTTTTGATTGTTTTGAAAACCTCCTGAGCTCTTCTCACCGCCATTCTCAAAATAGAAAGTCCAACTTCCATCTTTAATATCACCCTTGAGAAGTCCAGCAGATTTTATGTTTCCATTCTCAAAGAAGTATTCCCATTTTCCATTCGGTATTCCGTCTTCGAACCGTCCTAAGGCCTTTTTTTTACCGTTTTCGTAGTAGTAGGTCCAGATGCTATCCGGTTGATTATCGGTATACCAACCAAAGATTTGCAATGAGCCACTGGGGTAGAAAGATTCATATGATCCACTAAGAGTTGAATCTGAGATTTCATAGTGAAACACTTCACTTAATTGCGTGCTATCTGCAGTAAAAAACCTTTTCCCTTGTGTATTTTGACAAATAACGAAAAGGGGTATAAACAAAATAACGATATATGAGATGAATTTAGACATCTATACCGTGAAATTTTTTCTTAATTTTCTTTGCTTTTTCACTTCGTTTTTATTCTGAAAAAAATCAAATAGAATATAAGCACATCCTATCTCCTTTTAGCTGTTTTATTGTATTTATAGGTTGTAAATTTGCGGCAAAATTTTAACAACAGACATAACCTCAGGACATCTCATGAGCGAAGAAAAAAGAAATTTTGTAGATGAATTTGAATCGCCAGACCATTATCTTCTTGATGACCTTTTGACGGAAGAGCATAAGCTCATCAGGTCTTCCGTTAGAGATTTTGTCAAAAAGGAGATTACACCTTTTATTGAAGGTTGGGCAGAAAAAAATCATTTCCCTACAGAGATTGTCAGGAAATTTGGAGAAGTTGGAGCATTTGGCCCAACAGTTCCCTTGGAGTACGGTGGCGGAGGTCTTGACTATACTTCGTATGGTTTGATTATGCAGGAAATCGAGCGTGGGGATTCTGGAATGAGATCAACTGCGTCTGTACAGGGGTCGCTGGTTATGTATCCTATTTTTGCTTATGGCTCTGAGGAGCAGAGGAAGAAATACCTTCCAAAACTTGGTTCTGGTGAATGGTTGGGCTGTTTTGGGCTAACGGAACCAAATCATGGATCTAATCCTAGCGGAATGGAGACTCACTTTGAAGACAAGGGAGATCACTATCTTTTGAATGGAGCCAAGATGTGGATATCAAATGCCCCGCAGGCGGATGTTGCTGTTGTTTGGGCTAAGAATGAAGAAGGCAGAATTCACGGCCTTATCGTCGAGCGTGGTATGGAAGGCTTTACTACTCCTGAAACGCACGGAAAATGGTCATTGCGAGCTTCTTGCACTGGAGAGTTGGTTTTTAGTGATGTTAAGGTTCCGAAAGAAAATTTGATGCCTGGTAAGAGCGGACTTGGTGCACCAATGGGCTGTCTGGACAAAGCCAGGTACGGCATTGCTTGGGGCGCAATCGGTGCTGCAATGGATTGCTACGATTCTGCTAGAAGGTATTCTCTTGAACGAATCCAGTTTGACAAACCTATTGGGTCATTTCAGTTGATACAGAAAAAACTTGCAGAGATGCTTACGGAAATCACCAAAGCCCAACTGCTCAACTGGAAGTTGGGAAAGATGATGGATGAAGGAAAGGCGACCACTGCTCAAATTTCGATGGCGAAAAGGAACGGAGTGGAAATCGCACTGAATATTGCTAGGGAGGCACGACAAATCCACGGCGGAATGGGGATCACCGGAGAATATCCAATGATGCGGCACATGATGAACTTAGAGTCCGTGGTTACGTACGAGGGAACGCATGATATCCATCTGCTAATTCTCGGAGCTGATATCACGGGAATCCCAGCTTTCAAATAGCTTTGATTAGCTCCTTGAACAGAGTCACAAGGTTCTTTTCGGCCTTTTTAGCTGTTGCGATGATGTCATCGATGTTGATGGGATGAAGATTGTCGGGATCACAATCGTCTGTGAGAACGGAAATTGCCGCCACTGGCAGATTCATTTGATTAGCTGCGATTACTTCAGGAACAGTGGACATTCCGACCGCATCAGCGCCAATTTGTCTTAGATATCTATACTCGGCTCTTGTTTCAAGGTTGGGCCCCGCAACTGAGACGTACACTCCAGTATTAAGCGTGATTTTTTGACTTCTTGCTATATCTGACAATTTCTCGTTCATCTTCGCGTCATATGGTGCACTCATGTCAGTGAAAATAGGGCCAAATGCGGCTGCTTCTTTGCCTCTAAGTGGACTATCAGGCTGAAGATTAATGTGATCTTCAATAAGCATAAGCTCACCTTTATTCCAATCTAAATTCATGGAACCGGCAGCATTTGAAATAAGAAGTTTTTCAACTCCCAATTCCTTCAAAACCCTGACAGGAAATACTACCTCAGCCATGGAATAGCCTTCGTAGAAGTGGAACCTTCCTTGCATGGCAATAACAGCCTTGCCCTCTAGTCGACCAAATAGCAGTTTACCTTGGTGAAATTCTACTGTTGCTATTGGGAAATGAGGAATTTCGGCATAGTCCACCTCGAAATCAACTTCGATTTCCCCAGCCAAAGCCCCCAATCCAGTGCCAAGTATTATTCCAAACTCGACCTTCTGAAATCCTTTTTCTGCTAAGAAATTAGCTGCCTCTTTCACTTTATTAATCATTTCCATCTCGTAGGGTTTATCTATCAAAATTCATAGCTGATCAGATCAACCAATTGCCTTCAATATCAGTTCACAAGAATTACGAATTTCACTTTCGCTAATAGTTAATGGTGGTGCGATGCGCATAGAGGAGTCGTTGAATAGAAACCAATCAGTAATAACACCTAATTCTATA
>JBDWQX010000029.1:0-6570 GCA_039986395.1 Cyclobacteriaceae bacterium | reverse complement strand
GTCTGCATTGTATTGCCTGATACTGCCAGAGTGAGTCCCGTCGGCTTTTAATGTCTGATCCTGCACGGCAAGCCCGTTCATAATGTACTTGAATGTCCATTTCATGTCGACAGTGTCTGCCCAATTGTCGCGATCAATTCTTGTCACGGATTTACAATCACAAATTCCTATCAAGTTTTTGTAATCAGCTACTTCTTTGGGCGCGTCAGGATTTAGCTTCCCAAATGGATTCTCGGCAGTTGCTGCGTAGTCATATTGGGAGAATGAATAAAAGGATTGTAGAACCAAAATAAGGATTATTGATTTTCTCATAATTGTAAATTTTCGGGAAAGAAAATGCTCTGGAATGTCTTAAGCCAGTTTTTTGCAGGCAGGATTACAAGATTTGCAGTGAGCTACAGCGAAGTTTCCTTGATCTGTTTTTTAAGTGTCTTGAGACCTGATCGGGAGAGGGGTAATTCAGACTCGTTTTGAAGACGAATCGTAGAAGATTCGAAATTGATCTGATCTACAAAATGTAGATTAAGGAGGGCTCCTCTATGAACTCTGGTAAATCGGTAGGGTTTTAGTTGGGTTTCCAGTGCCTTTAAACTTTTCCGAAGTGTATAGGAGCGGTCTGCTGTGTGTACCCTTACGCAGTAATCATCAGCTTGTATCCAAACGATATCACTTAGCAGGATTCGATTCAATTTGTTGCCAGTCTTTATATTCAGATAGGGAACTTCTTTCCCGTCAGTGGGTAGTATGTTTTTAACAAGCTCCTCGCTGCTTTTCTTTAGCATAACAATCTCTACTGCCTGTGCCTTGACCTTACTTGATTGGAAATAATTATTTAGAAGTATAGCAGTTGTAGCATATGCCATAAAGAAAGTCAGACCCTTTTGGAAAGAAAAGAAGATGAAGAATTCCGTTAGCACCGGCGTTGTGAATTCAAGATCTTGATCAGCGATGGATATTAGGCTTATTGACAAAGTCGAGATACTTACGGCGACTACTGCCAGGACAAAAATGAGAGAAAAGAATCTGAAGTTGCGCGAAATTTCATTGTTCAATACTTTCCACACAAACCATCCAAATGGCAGAGCAACAACTCCCCACACTGACCATCGAATCATCTGGACTTTCAAAAGTGTACTTAACAAAGCTGGTTCGGGAGTAAGATTGAAGGTATTGATAAAAAATCGTTGCTGGAAAGCATCAAATAGAATTAATCCGACAATGAACAAGGCAATAAGGAAACTGTTTTGCTTAGCCATATTCTAAAGAACAAACAATTTGCTGAAAAACCTAGTTACCAGTAAAATTACATTCCAACCAGAATGAATGGAGCCCAGTAATATGGACTGCTGTATTCTGCCGAATTCAGAAGCATCAGCTTGGCTTGTCGCAGAGCTGCGTTGTATCCGTGATGATCGTTATTGAGGTTGTATCTGTAAAACTCAATCATCATTTGAGAGGTCGAGGCATCTGCTACTTGCCATAGTGAAACGATAATGTTTTTGGCACCTGCGTACTGCAATGCACGACTTAGCCCAACAATTCCCTCTCCCTTAGCCACTTTACCCAATCCTGTCTCGCAGGCAGAAAGTGTTACAAGATCCGCATCAATTTTTAGGTTGTAGATTTCACCAGCATATAAGCTACCGTCCTCTTCATCACCAGGATTGAGAAAGATCCTGGACAGTGCAGGTTCTGATTCGTTTACTAGTCCATGCGTCGCGAAATGCAGAAATTTGTACTTGTTTAGATCCTCCAGCTTCAGGTTGGCTTCACTTGCCTCAAGTCGAGTCCTGATTTCTGGTTTCGTACTATTCCCCATAAACAAGTACCTGATCTCCATAATCTCGTCTTCAGATCCAGGCAAGTTTGCCATTTCAACCTCGTTAGCGCTGAAATCTACTGGAGCGAAAAGCAAAATTTCAGAACTCGAATTCTCACTTTCAAATTGTCTCTGAGTAAACAGGGTAGCCGAGTAATCATAAGAAACCCCATAATCTCGTATCAGGAAGGGCGAGTTGCTATAGTCTCCACTTTCGCTTTCAGGGTTAATTAAGGCCTCAAAGGGCAAGGTGCCAAGTACACCATCTGGTAGAATTACAAGCTCCTTTATTGTGCTTGAAAATTTTGGTATTAGGAAGCCATAAAGCTCTTTGGCAGAATTGATGAATGTAGCGGTTACATTATACTTTATGGCATTTCTTATGCTTTTTGAACTCTTGTCAAAAGTTTCATCCTTTTCTTTGGTCACAGCACGTATACCCTTTTTGGTAATGGTGAAAATATAGATTTCCTCTTCCCCGATAAAGTAGGAGAGTAGCGCTGTTTGATCGTTAAGTTTTGCTTGGATCTCGCTGACTGTTGCAAGGCTGCTACTGTATTTAAGGTTATAGTAGTCTGGGTAATCGGTCTCTAATCTGTTGATAAATGACCTATACTCATTCTGGTAAACGAACAGAAGGTCTTTCAACTTTTGATCCTCAGCGTTGTCAGGTTGAGCTAACTTCTGCTCGATGTATGAAATTTCGTCCTTGAGACTGTCTTCGAGGCTTAGCAAAGAAGCTGGAATGCCGGAAAATTGTTTAGCCTTTGTTTCTGTGATTGCTTCGAGCAGCACAGAAGCTTTGCTTCTTTCACAGAATTCAAAAGCTGTTTCGAGGTAAAATTTCTTCTTAAAACTCTCCCTGCTAAGAATCAGGGATAATTTGATTCCATTTTCGTAAACGTCTTTAGAAATTGCTCCAAGTTTCAATTTATCCTCTTCGTCCAGCCTTTGCCGACGTATGAGAGAAACCAATTCACCGCAGAGTTTATAAGTGTCGATCGCTCCAGTCAGATCTTTGGTGTTGAGTGTTTTCTCGAAGTGCAGTGCTTCCAGAGCCTTGGCTTTGGCTTGCAGACTGGATAAGAGAATGTCAGCATTGAAGTAGTCTTCTAGGGCAGGTAACTCATACAAATCTTGGAAACTTTTCCCCGCGAAATTTGAGTAAATGGACTGCTGGTAAAAACTCACAGCTGATTTGAAGTCAGCTTTTTCCTGGTGCACACTTCCAATGAGAAAATAGGTATTTGCAACGTCCGGATGCTTCTCTCCGAATAAACTTAAGTACATTTCTAGTGCTTGCTGCTGGTAGCTAAGAGCCACGTCGAGTTCGTTTTCTGCGGAGTAAATCCTTCCAATAATTGACAGAGTGAACGCTTTATTGGGATTATTGCCTGAAAATTTAGTGTCGTAGGCAGTCTTAACCTTATTCACAAGTTCTAGTGCAACATCATAATTCTTGAGCTCCAGGTTTGCAAAAGCCATGTTCAGCGCAAGCCGCAATGTCTTGACATGATCAGTCCCAAGTTTTTTCTCGTATATAGCATTTGCTCTATTATAGTAGACCAATGCCTGAAGGGGTTCCTCCACCGTGTATATAAGGCCTAGATTGTTGAATGAATCACCCACCTCCTCTGCATCCCTACCTAGCAAAAGCCGTCTGGAACTAAGTGCCTTTTCATGGTATTGCGCTGAAAGCGCTTTATTGTTTATCGTCCCGTAAGCAAGCCCTAGCGCATTAAAACAATCCGCTTTTTCAATGGATGCTTCTTCAAACAATTTTTCAGCTTTTTGAAGACTCTCAAGAGCATCATCATTTCTTCCAAGGTTTAGAAAACTATACCCCAGTAGCGTGTGTGCTCGTGCTGTCAGTGCTGGGGTACTTTTAATCTCCGATTCTATGTATTCAAGGGTGTTTTCTGCCAGGCTCTTTGCTAAAAATGGATTACCACTTAGCAGCTGGCAGTCGATCATTTCCAGATGTGTTTCTATGTAGGAGAGAACTGCACTTTGTTCTATAAAGGCATCACCGGCTTGCTTGTAGAGATCATATGATTTTTCATAGTTGCCATTTTGTTTTGCTTCTGCGGCTTGCTTTAACAGGGGCCCCTGTGCTCGACCAGAAAAAATGGCAAAAAATAATACTGAAGCAGTTACGAAGTGTTTCATGCTCATACAATGGGCAAGTTAAAACTTGTAAACGTAGCTCAAGCTAAATACTTCATTTCTTGTTAGACCATCTGGATTCACATCTCGATCTACAAGCTTTATTCCTTGTATAACTTTAATACTGCTGTTCACATCAAACTGATAGCCAAAAGTGCCAATTACTGAGAGCGCCAAACCAAGGGTTCCATCGAGATCTTCTCTATGTTCGGCTCTTTGTGGGGTAGCTGGTTTTAGCACATTGTCTTTCGTAATACGGTAGATACTCAACGCTCCAAACGTGAAGTTGAAATTGGTAAATTTAAAATTTCTTTCCAGACGAAACATCACGTCTGTTCCTCGCTTTAAATGGATCCCAGTGTTGTATCTCTGAACATACTCCACTCCTTCGGCAAACTCCTCGGGAGTTGAGTCAAGTCCTGGGTAGTTTGGAAAACCACCCCAAATAAACTCATTGCCATTTTCTGTGAAGGCCATTTGGATTCCTGTTGCCAAAAGCCACTTTTGATTGATCATAGAGAAGCCAGCAATTCCATCGAATGAGCCTAGACTGGTCTGGTAGTACATGTGCAACGGAGTAGCTTGTCCATTTGTGAATTCATTGTTCACCTTTGCATTTGCATCGTTTGTAGGAATTTTTGTTCCGAGTGTACCATTAAAACTCCATTTTTTGGTCGTTTTTAGATTGGTCGTGTAGCTAAGAGAAATGTCGCCCAAGCCAGCATTTTCACCCAAATTACCTTTGATCCACTGATAGGGAAGTTTTATCTGCAAGGAACTACGATCCGTTAATGCTAAATTAAAATCCACATTCGCAGCATAAATGATGGGACTGATCAGGCTAGTTCCTCTGTAATAGTTGAATTCGATAGATCTTAATTTTATGGCAACTCGACGACTATAGTTCTGATCGGGCTTCATAGCGCCCATCGTGCAAAACCCAGCATCACTACACCCTTGCGAGTAGCCGCTTAGCATGAACCCAGCAAATAACAATGTAATGACTAACCTCATATTTATATAGGATTATATATAGATACAATTATACAAAAACCAAAAACACTTACTTATCAAACAACTTATAAAGTACCTGTTTGTCTACCTTTTGTCAACTACCAAGGTTGGGAACAAACGGGCACAGTGCTTTTTTGAGTCCTTAGTTATCTCACTTATGGTGCCTTGGGTTCATTTAATACCCTTTTTTAAAAAAAAATAGTATTTCGATTAAACCTTTTTAAACATGGCTAGTCAAAGGAGCCAAATTCAATAAAAAAACGAATCGAAATATTATGAAAAAGTTATTTATTCTAACAATTATCTCAGCTTTCCTACTTAGTTCTTGTAGCGATAGTGATTCCGATCTTAGCTCAAGTTTGGTGGACCAGTTGGATGTAGATTCCGAAGCAGCTTTGGAATCGAATTTTGAAGACGTAGATGTTACCGTGGAAGCGGGTATGCTCACACTTGAAGAAGGGGGTAAAGTTGAACGAGACATTATTCTTGATTGTGCTGTAATTGAAAAAGACACAGTTAACAAAATAATCACCATTGACTATGGGGATGGCTGTGTAGGTCCTGGTGGAAGACTACGAAAAGGAATGATTGTAATTGAATACAATGAGAGGAAATTGATTCCTGGAGCATTCAGAATCGTGACTTTGGTTGACTTTTCTATTGACTCAGTAGGAATTGAAGGTACTCGGACGATCACGAATATATCCACCGACTTAGACGACAACCCAACGTTCTCTATCACCCTTGTTGGCGGAAAATTGACATGGCCAGATGAAACTTTTGCAACCAGGGATGCCGACCATACCAGAACGTGGATCCGAGCAAACAATCCGCTAGAGGACGAAACGCATGTCGAGGGCGGAGCAGATGGCGTGAAGAGAGACGGTGTTAGCTACGAAATAGTAATTCTTGAGCGTTTGGTTTACAAAAGAGCATGTCGACCGGAGGGTGTTTTTATTCCAGTGTCAGGAATCAAGCAGATCACTTCTGGAGACAACGTTGCAATCATCGACTATGGTGACGGTCGATGCGATAACATCGCAACAATCACGATCAATGGCGGAGAATCCTTCGAAAAGGAACTCAATCATAGAGGAAGAAGATAATCTCTTAGGTTAATTTTTCAGGTAGGTAAAACCCCTCGATCTCCAAGGAGTGAAAGGGGTTTTCTAATTTACCTCATTAAAAACAAAGGTGATAATATTGGCCCCCATCATGAGTGCCTCTTGCCTTAACTCTTCTGGATCATTGTAGATAGATCTGTCTTCCCATCCATTTCCCAAATCACTTTCATAGGAATAGTAGCATACCAGATCACCTTCATAGATAATCCCGAAACCTTGCGGTGGTTTACCATCGTGCTGATGGATTTTCGGAAGTCCTTCGGTAAAAGTAAACTTCTGGCTGTAGATCGGATGATCAAAAGGAATCTCAACAAAATCGAGTTCCGGAAATACCTTCTTCATTTCAATTCGAACAAATGGATCAAGTCCGTAATTATCATCAATATGCAGGAAACCTCCAGAGGTAAGGTAACTTCTAAGGTTGTCGGCATCTGACGGCGAAAAAGC
>JBDWQX010000028.1:0-5181 GCA_039986395.1 Cyclobacteriaceae bacterium | reverse complement strand
GAACTCCCCGTCTTCATCTGCTGCAAAACAAGAAAGCATAACCGAGTTAGCATCAAAACCTGAAGGAGTACCAGGAATCTGGATTGCTCCCACGCCTCCGCTTCCTTCGTTTCCTCCAGTGCCACATGACAGGGATCTATTGAAGTAATCTGTGTGACGCATTCCCAGGCAGTGCCCAATTTCATGCGTAATCACGTGCTCTGTAGTATTCGTTCCAAAGCTGCTTGTCCCAGCTTGGATTTGAACGAACTTAAAGGGGTCTCCACCGGAAGGAAATCCTGCGGATCCACCTCCACCGCCACTCACTTTGTAGACAACCATGTCATAGGCCTGAAAGTTGGTGCCAAAAGTCAAAGTGAAATTGAGGTTAATATTAATTCTGTTGTAGTTGTTTACCGCCCATTGAAGTGCCGTACGCATAGTGTTATCCAACGCGAAAGAGCCTCCGGTGTACCCAAGTACTCGGATCGTTCTCGGGCCACTTACCAAATTGGAAGTACGATACTGTTCACCGACAACTCCACTGTGGAAGATGTCACTTTCCAGCATGCCATTGAATTGATCTTCCGGTACACGGATGTCTCCCTCCAATACATAGAATTGCTCCATTTTTTCCGTAAGAGGGTTTCGCTCCGAAACCAATTCGATGTCGCCGGTATCGAATCCTAAATCCTGGAACTTGACAAGAACTTCATCTGAAATTTCCGAAGTGACGACTTCCTCGGATTCTGTTGAACATGAGAACGTGAACACAGCTACTAGTGCAATAGCACATACCCGCTGTAAGGTGAATTTAAGTGTAGTCATAATAAAATATGGTTAATTAATGTTTTCCCAATTTATGCGCTTTTCAGAATTCGCATTTGGGCTGGTTTATTTTGATTTATCCACACTTAAGCACATCTCACAGAATAATATTCTTTTAATATTAGAATACAACTGTATTAAATAGGTTCATCAAGATTTAAACCGAACAAATAGTTAAGTTCTAGAGGAAGAAAAAGAAGATTCTACGCTTCCATTACTTACTAAAATTTTTCCTATTTTGACCTCATATGGGTCGGGTTTTATTATTCATTTTATGCACAGGAATGGGTCAGGGGCTACTTGGTCAGAGTTTTCCTTCAAAATGGAACCACCTTTTAGAATCTCCGTCAATCCATTCGAATTACTTTCTTATTCACTCGAAGAATATTCTTAAGGAGGATGTACTCGTAAGGAAACTCGACAACGAATTCGCGATTGTTCGAACTAAGAATGAATTTCTGCATGCAAATGAGGAGGTGTACCCACTTAACAATTCATGGAAGCTGAATATTAATCCGCGAAATCAAAGGCAAGCACTTTACTACGTTCAAATCATAGAACCCATTGACTGGAAAGAATTTCCTGATGTTTCATTGATTTCGAGTTACCAAAATATCCATCAGATTAAAAGCAGCCACGAAACAATCATTGCGCTCGCAGAACATCCATCTATTACGTATCTGTCCAATGAATCGGCATACCCAAAGGTGGAATCTCGGGTAATTGACTTGAATCTAAATCCAAATAGAGTCAACAAAATTCATCGCTTTTTCCCTTCAGTTAATGGATCTTCTCAAACCATCTCGATTCAAGAAAATCGGTATGATGTCTCTGATATTGATTTAATCAACAGGAATGTCTCCACTCTTCTAAGCTCAGAAATAGTGGACAACCATGCAACAGAAATGGCCACCATAATTGCTGGCGCTGGCAGTTCCTTTATAACAGGCAGAGGGGTAGCACAAAAGGCACGTATAACTTCATCTGACTTTGTCGATGTTTTACCGGATCAAGACTCTGAATATACCCAGCTATCAATTAACATCCAGAATCACTCTTACGGAACAGAAATAGAATCCTTTTATGGCGCACAAGCTGCCGCTTTTGATCAAAGTGCATTTAATAACACGAACCTATTGCACGTTTTCTCAAGCGGGAATCAAGGAACTGGATCAAGCCCCGATGGGGTCTACAAGGACCTGTCAGGATATGCAAACTTGACAGGCAATTATAAAATGGCTAAAAACTCGCTGGTTGTTGGATCTGTGGATACAGTGGGAAATGAAATTGCATTTGTGTCAAGAGGTCCAGCTTATGATGGTCGCATTAAACCGGAAATCGTTGCCTATAGTGTGGTTGGAAGTTCCAACTCAGCGGCTCTTGTTTCTGGGGTTTCTGTGCTACTTCAGGAACAGTACGAAAGTATTTATGGACAAGACATGCCGTCAGCACTAGCAAAGGCAATTTTAGTTAATGGTGCTGAAGATGTGGGTGTGACTGGAATTGATCATATCACCGGCTATGGAAATGTTGATGCATTTAAGAGCTTGGAAATACTTCAAAACAATTGGCTCAGAGAGGGTTCAATTGATGAGGGTCAAACTCAACAATTTGCTTTGTCCATTCCACCAAATGCAGTGAACCTTAAGATAACGATTTGCTGGACTGACGTGCCCTCGGAAATTGGAAACCCAAAGGCATTGGTCAACGATTTAGATCTAAAATTAATTAGCTCATCTACTGAAGAGTGGCTGCCATGGACACTGAGTACCGCGCCTTCGTCAATTGACTTGGGCTTACCTGCAACCAGAAGTATCGATCGAGTAAACAATGTTGAACAAGTCACCCTTCCATATCCAGATGGGACTGACTACGTCATCGAGGTTCATGGTTTTGAGGTCATCGATTCACAACGTTTCCATATCGCCTACCAGTATGATATAGAGGAAGAGCTAGAATGGGATTTCCCTACCGCAAGTGACAACATGCCTTACAATGGAGAAACTGGTTCCTATTTTAGATGGAAGAGCACCCTTTCTGAAACATTTGGATCTTTGGAATACAGCATAGATGGCGGTGCGAATTGGTTGCTCTTGTCAGATCATTTGGATATAACCAAAGGATACTGGAGGTGGCCTAATCCCCCAGATATTCACGTGGAAGCGATCGCCCGAATTTCTGCCGGATCAAGGACGTTCTCCACAGAGTCCTTTACTATTTCAAGGCCTCCAAAAGTTTCTGTCGGATTTGTTTGTGGAGATTCTCTGCGATTACAATGGAAATCCATTGGCGGTGCTACTGCTTATACTATTTATAGTCCGGGAGTAGAAAATCTTGAATTATTTCAAACAACAACGGATACAGCTATCATAATCACTGACATAAACCAGCTGGAGGACAATCGGTTCTCGATCACCCCAATTTTGGGAAATGGTAAGGAGGCAATTCTATCTCAGACTTTGGACTTCACGCAGCAAGCTACCTCTTGCTTTTTACTTTCCTTCTTCCAAGAAGTGAATCTAGATTCCGGCATTTTCCTGCATGCCAGGCTAGGAACAATTTATGGAGTTGAAAAGGTTAGTTTTCAAAGGGAAGTTGACAACCTATTTACAGACATAAGAATGGTGGAATTCCCAACCACATCAGACATCCGCGTTTTGGATCAAGATCCAATACAAGGAAACAATACCCATCGAATTGTTATTGATTTCATAAATGGGCAGTCCATTTCGGAGGAAGTAACAGGCAGTTTCTACTTAACCCAGCTTGCAACACTGGTGTACCCAAATCCAGTAATGCAATCATCAGAGTTAAACGTCATCACAAAGGAACTAACTAGCCCAAATCCACGCTTTCGAATTTTCAATTCTCAAGGAATTGAAGTTGGGAATGTACCAATATTTGGATCGCAAGTCACCATTTCTACTTTAGGGTTACGCGCCGGCGTCTACTTGTTTTGGGTAGTAGATGGTCCTGAGAGATATGCCGGTCGATTCATTGTGAGATAGGAATTAGGAATGAAGAATTTGCGTTGGGACAGTCCAATTTATTAGTATTGCAAGCTTCTCTATTACAGTATGCTCCGACTCTTCAAAAAGAAACCTAAAGAAAAGCTTCCTCCTGAACTACTCGATCTGGATGGCAACCTCATCAGTGAGGGTGCCGAGGTGATGTCTCATCGCTATGACTTAGGACAATGCACCGTCACATTGGAAGGTCTTGAGTTTTTCTATGTCTCGAAGGAGTCCGGCAAAAAGGTGAGCTATACCAAGATGATAGACGCTATAACAGGGAATCAGAAGGTGAGTAGAGAAATGAGAAGTGAGAATTAGGAATTAGGAATTAGGAAATGGAGAATGGAGAATACCTCCCACGACTGTCATTCCCTTGCAAACGACGAAGGAGTGAGACATGGGAATCTTACTTCGCCGGATACAGGCTGGACTATTTACTAAGCTGTCATTCAGAATTCATTTTCAGCATCTTACTCAGTCATTCTACAAGTCAAAGATCTTAACAACAAGCTGATCCCTTGAAACATGGTTTATGGAAATGCGGGTATAGAATTAAGACCAGTTGGAGGTTCGGTCAGAACCAAGATTAACACCTAGTCGCTAAGGAATTATGCGATCACTTAAAATTCCACACAATAATTCGTCATTCTTAATTCTTAATTGCTTCTCGCATCTGCTATTTTTAGGGATGATCCATAACCCCTACCACTTTGAAAGAGAATGACCTAAAGCCCAAGTGGCTCACCGAACTGCAACTGAAAAGCTGGGAACCGGAAGTGCTGCTCTCTGGTATTGTCCTATACGGAATGTTTAAGATGCCAGGCTTGCTTGATGATTTCTTATACTATTTCAAAATCAACTTCTCTGTAAGCACCAATGACATCGACAATTTCGTTGGGCTGATGAAAGTAGCGGTGTACTGGCTCACGGGTGGGTTAATTGCCCATTTGATTACTCGTGGCATCTGGGTGGGCATGGTTGGTCTAAGTTTCACCTTTCCCAAGGGAATAGCTCTTGACGAACTGAAGCTGGACAATAAATACAGGAAATACCTTTCCAGGATTCCGTCCACTGAGAAGATCATTCTAAACCTCGAAGGTTTTTCTAGCTCATTATTCTCGATCTCCTTCATGATGTTCATGATGATGATTGGAGCATACTTCTACTTGTTGATTACGATCATCGTACCCGTGGTTGGAATCATTTATCTCTTTCCTGATATTTTCGAAAATGATGTGGTTGGAGTTATTCTGGCAGGATACCTCTTGCTAGTCTTAGGTATCGGCTTCCTTGGTTTTATCGATTTCATCACGTTGGGGTTCTTTAAGCGATTTAAATGGATTGGCAAAATTTATTGGCC
>JBDWQX010000027.1:0-18310 GCA_039986395.1 Cyclobacteriaceae bacterium | reverse complement strand
CGCAGCTCAATTTTTCTATCGGGATTAAACTCTTCTGCTTTAGTGGATACTTGTTTCAAAGATGTCGAAAGTGCTTGTCTAGAATCTGTGTCTTTCAGCAGTAAGTAGACATAATTGTTTCGATAGTTAATCCAGTCGCTGGTTAATTTGGCGCGGGGATTAAGTTGCTCATAGGTCTTGAAGGAAGTGAGCATTTCAAAATACAAGTGAGTTTGACGCAAGTCGTCCATAACTCCAGTTACATTAAAGGAGCCGTTTTCGGTTTCAATCACTTTCCCAATTGGGTTCTCGTTTCTATACAGCTTCTTAGCGGCTGATTTTGTCAATACAATACTGAATGGCTCTGAAAGTGCGGTGACTGGATCTCCGCTGATTAGCTGGAAACTAAACATGTTAAAGAAAGAGGGGCCAACAAAGTAGCCATTGAAATTTAGAAGGTTGCCTTGATGCTTGATTTCTGGATTGAAGCCTGGCTTAATCTGGAGGACTTGTTCAACAAACGGATACTTTTCTTCCATGTATTCACCGACCGCATTGAAGGTAGACCCGTAGAGATTCCTGTCATCTGGTTCAGTAATGTGCGTATTGATTTGAAAGATGCGATTCTTTTTCGCATGAAATTCGTCAAACTTGAAGACGGTTACGAAAAGGGAGAGGGCCAGTAAAGAAATGGACATTCCTAAAGCAAGTCCAAGAATATTGATAGAGGTAAACAGCTTATGTTTTGAAAAATTTCGCAACGCAATTTTGAAGTAGTTCTTTATCATGGCAAATGAGTTTCTGGAGTAGTAGTTGGAGTAAGAAGCGGACCTTTTGCGCTTCCTCAATGCATAGGAAAATGAGAGTGAAAGGACTTGTTTGAAGTATATGAATTTAGCAGACAGTCTTCCTTTGTCCTCGAGATTAAATTGATAGTACTCATCAATGTCTCCGAGCAAGTCCTCTGCGTCAGCTTTCTTTGACCACCATTCGAAGGCTCTCCTAGCGAAGAGAGGCGGCTTTGATGTTGCATCTTTTTTCATATGGAGAGATTCACTTTTGTATTTGCCCAAAGCTCATCTCTTAGCGACTTCATGTCATTTAGACCAGTCACTGCAGCGTTTGTTAGTTCAAAGTATCGTTTTCTTCTTCCGCCCCGTTCCTTCGTGGGCTCACCTAGATAAGAGGTGATGTACCCTTTTTCTTCCAGTCGTGTAAGCGTGGAATGCATCGCGCCGATGCTCAAATTCCTTCCAGCTCGTTCATTTATATCTCTCAGCAAAGCCAGTCCATAGGCATCCTTGTCCAGGTTGGCGATGGTTAATAATACTAGCTCTTCGAATTCTCCTAAATATCCTTTCATTATATGTTTCTATTTTTGAGATTATATATAGTACGGCAAGGATAACTTATATGTTTCTACTTTTGAGATTAAATAAAAACTTTCTGTAGTTCTAACGACAAAGAAGAGGGGTTGACCGTGACATTGTGTTACAGATCTTGAACGAAGAAGATTGCGTTACCACTGGGATCATAAAATCCAAATTCATACGTACCCCATGATGTTTTTCTTAGTTTGTCCTTTGGAACCGTTCCACGTTCAAGAAATTCTTCAAAAATAGGAGTGACGTCTGCTACGAATATCTTTACGACCGAACCGTCCAATAGTGGATCGTCTTCGGTTCCAGCATGCCATTGCAGGTGGATTTCCAAATTGTCGCGTTGCAATACAGCGTACATATTGTCACCAGAACTCAGGTTGAAACCAGTTTGTTTGCTATACCATTCAACGTCTCGCTCAATATCATTGGTGGGTAATACAGGAACAATTCCTAAAGGACTTTTCATACCTGTTTATCTACATGTTATCTGGAAAGTACTTCTCCATAACTTCTTTAAGCATTTCTACGGTTAGCGGTTTGTTCATGAAGTCATTGATTTCCTGCATCCCCTTTGCTCGTCTTTCGTCTTCGGGGTGGAGTGATGTTGTAAGCATGACTACAACAAATTTTCCTTGTTGGGCTTTCTCCAGTTTTTTGTATTCATCTAGGAATTCCCAACCGTTCATACCAGGCATATTGATATCAAGAAAGATGAGATCTGGTTGAGGATACTCTCCATTCATTTTTTGTTGGAGGTACTCCAGTGCAGAACTACCGCTCTGACGTGCGATGACATTATTTGTGATATCCGCTTGATTTATGATGATTTCGTGAAGAAAATTGGTGGACTCATCATCATCAACAAGTAGTATGCAATTCAATTTAGTTTTCATCGTCCTTAGTTTGGAATTGTAAAATAAAACGTACTGCCTTCATTTGGTTTAGATTCCGCCCAAATATTTCCACCATGGAGTTCTACTATTTTTCGGCAATGCGATAAACCAATGCCTGTACCCGCGTAATCCTTCCGACTATGGAGGCGCTGAAAAATGTGAAATATTTTTTTATTGTGCTTTTCATCAAATCCAATTCCATTGTCCTTGCATGAGAACTTCCAACGCGTTTTTCGCTTTACGCATGTGATGCTAATTCGTGGTGAGCTATCACTTTTTCGAAACTTGATTGCGTTGTTGATCAAGTTTTGAAACACAAGTCTAAGATCGGTAGGGTTACCCAACACATTGGGTAGATCGCCAACTTCGATGACTGTATTGGTTTCTTCGATAATCGCAGCTAGGTCATACTTGATGTCAACCAAAACTTGATTGCAATTAACAGTTGCAAGTCTAATCTCTCGGCCAATTCTGGAATAGTCCAGCAGACCTTTGATGAGAGAGCTCATTCGGTCTGCAGCATCAATGATAAATTTCAGACTTTTGTCGGCAGTTTCATCAAACTTTCCGGCGTAATTGGTGTTGAGAAGCTTTGCAAAATTTGAAATGGTTCGAACAGGTTCTTGCAGGTCGTGAGATGCTATGTATGCAAATTGCTCCATTTCCTGATTCTTTGATTTTAGCTGTGCATTCAACTTTTCGAGCTGTTCATTTTTTCGATACGTGCTCATTTGAAGCTGAAAATCTTCATGCATGTGCAGCAAACCTGATAGAATAAGTTGAAGGTCTTCATCCTTCTCTTGCAGAATGTTTTCTTCCGTGATTTGACATTCTCCACCTGTAATGTCCAGAATGTGAGCCAGAATTTCAGTGGTTATATTTCTATCTTCTGTTTTTTTCAATTGCTTGCTCTGCCTCCTTGAGTTTCTTGTGTATTGAAAATGATTGCAATCCAGTCTTCTTCATTATAAAAGTAGCTGCCATATTAAGCAACAAATTCTTTTCAGTAAAAATGGCTACATGCTGTACAGATGACTTGATAATGGCGAATTTCTCAAAAATATGTTGTCTAATTTCAGCATTAGGTCTAGACGCTGCGGTTAGATCGATAAGTAGGTAAAAATCACCAAAGTCTTTGCTGAGTTTGGAAATTTTTTGAAAGTTAATATCAAGCTGTTCTTTGGTAGTGGAGTAGGGCTCTTGGTATAAAATGATATTTTTTTCTTGGTTGTAAACCCGCACAATTTCTTGCTTGGGTAAGTTTGATTCTTCCATGGGAGTTATTAAGTCACCAAGACAAATCTAGTAAAGAAGATTGTTATCGAATTCCCCGAGAGGCCGTGCAGATCAGAAACTAAAATGCCAATGAAGTCTTTTCACTGGCATTTCTAATTGGACTGTCTTTTGCTTCATTTTTCCCGCAAAATCACGTCTCCGTGGTAGGTGCTAAAGAGAAACTCGGGTCCGCCTGATCCAAGATCTCCCCTCAGCCATCCGCCTACCTGGATTTTGGTACCCGAACCACCAGATTTGACTACAGAGGACTCAACTCTCAGATCCAGATCGAAATCAGTGTAAATTTCTCCCTTGGTCGTTTTTATCTTGACTGAGCTATCGATGGTGGATGGAAACTCAATCTCAATATCTCCATGATAGGTACTAAATGCCATTGGAGCATTTGCCGTTATGGAATTGAATGACACTTTTATTTCACCATGATGGGTATCAACAATTGCAGACCCTCCAATGTTTTTAAGGACAACATCTTCGTGATGTCCGTCAGCTACGATTTCACCGGTGACGTTAGAGACCTCGATATATCCGTCGTGATGCGTATTCAATTGTAGTGAAAATTTTGATGGAACCTTCACTACAAAATTCACATGCTTATTATTCACGCCTTGGATTCTTACCTCATTGCCCTCTTCCACGATTTCGAATTCAGTAGCAGTGTTTGGAATTCGTCGCAAACTTGACGAGGAAGAGCTTCTGCTTTCTTCGTTATTGTCTCCGGGAATTACCGTCACGATAACGTCCTTCCCCGAGTAGCCTTCAACTTTAATTGATCCTTTATGCAATTTGGCAAAGAGTTTTCCTGGCTTTCCAGGATCGCTAAGTGGCACTGTGTACTCTTGCTTTCCTGAACTTTGTCCAAGTGCGACGGTGTGCATTAGCACCGTGAAGGAAAGAGTAAGTAGATATATTTTATGTTTTTTCATGATTGTATTTTGAAAATAGTTAATTCAATTTTTACTGCGCAACAGGTAGATGTCTCCATGCCATGTTTGGAAACTTTGCTCCAGCCCGCCTGATCCTATCTTCACAGCAGTACTGTTACTCATCTTGTACTTTGTTCCGTTTTTGAGGCTAGTTTTCACCACGGGAATTGTTTCGGGACTCCAGTCAAAATCAGAGAAAAACGACCCATGTCTGCTTTTGAAATATGCTACGCTGGATAGTCCACTTTGATAAGTGATTCTGATGTCACCATGATGTGTCTTGTAAGAACAATCTGCCGACGGATTTTTCGTAAAACTCGCATCAATATTTCCATGGTGGCTGCTAAGTTGTACAACACCTCCCAGATTCTTGGCTGTCAGATTGTTGTGATGAGTTCTCGCCGATAACTTTCCATCAAAATTTTCGATTTCTAAGTCTTTTCGATGAGTTGAAATGACGAGTTCCATTGTTTTTGGTATTTCTAGCTCAATGGTAAATTCATGGTTTACTTCTCTGTCTCCATCTCGCCAACTGGAATTGCAGCAACTGTTGTATGAACCATATCCGTCTTCGTCAATTCGGAATGTCAGGTCGTTTGACTTCACGAAGAAATAGACGGTATTGTCTTCTACTATTGAGTCCAGTCGTATCTCTGACTTAGCTTCTTCCAACCGCTTAGATGAAGATGTGCGTAGTTTTCTTGTCACCTGCATTGTTGCAACCTGACCTTCTATTCCTTTGACCTTAACATTTCCGGTTTTGTTGTACAAATGAAATGCCTTAAGATTTTTAGTGTCGATTGTAAATTCCTTTCTGTCAGTATACGATTGCCCGAAGCCTGAATGCAGCAAAAGAAGAAGCGTAAGTGTTGTAATTAATTTCATTGTATTTTGAGTTTAAAGTGTGTCCAGAGTCTCTTGCAGGTGTATTTTGACTTCTGGGTCTAGTTGATTTGTGCGAAGTAGCTCACGTAGCTCCTCGATAGCCCCCTCTTCCTGGATTCTAATAATTACTTCAGCAAGGGTCATCTGCACGATTGGTGAGTCTTGGTAAACAAGTGCCTTAATTAGTTTGGATCGAGCCGCAGGGCGATCAGCAAAATGTAGTATCGCTTCTATGGAGCTTAATCTAACATTGATGTTTGGGTCGTTGATAATCGCTTGATACAATGCCTCAAATATTTGATCCTCTGGGCTGTCAATACTTTTTATGGTTTGTAGTGCTGCCAGTCGCTCAGTAGTGGAAGTCGAAACAAGAGATGTCAAAATTGCAGATCCTTTCGAAGGAACCTCAGGACTGTCGTTGAGGCTGTAATTAGAGCTAAAAACTCCTATAAAAATTCCGATAACCAAGACCGCTGCTAGCTTTAAAAGCGATGAAAACTCAAACGATTTTGACTTTGAAATTGGAATGGCCCCCTCATTGCTTTCTTTTTCGAAATCTCCTAGCATTTGATAAAACCGACCTCGCCTGTGTGAATCAGCCTCGGGCACACTCAAGCCATCTAGTTTTCTCCAGGTTTCGAAGATACCTCTCAAGGTCACTTCACAAGCTGGGTATTTCAGGCACAAAATTTCTAATTCCTCAGGCCCCGCATTACCTTGATTCATTTTGGACGTAAGCTCATCACTGGCTTTTTTGCACTCTTCACTTAAAAAATCATCAATTTCTTTCATCATTCGTTTAGTTCTGCACTTTCCATAATACTTCTCAATTCCATCAAACCACGCCTGACTCTGGCCTTTATCGCGTTCTCTGACACGTCGGTCATAGCAGCTATTTCGTGATATTTAAGCCCCTGAAATTTGCTCAGCACGATGGCCTCACGTTTTTCAGGGTCTATTTTGCTCATCGCTCTTTTGAGGAGAGCTTCCTGCTCTGTCAATTCTAGGTGCTCTTCCATATTCATATCTTCAGATATTTTTTCATTCACCTCAGACAATTCGTCCGAGTACTGCATTGGATCTTTTTTTCTGAACTGATCCTTATAAATGTTTCTCGCTATGGCGTACATCCAGTACACGAATTTTCCGTCGTTTTTGTACGTGTGCCGATATTTCAGCAAGCGATAAAATACATTTTGAATCAGGTCCTCACTTTGATCGGAGTTGTTTGTCATCCGGTAAAAGAATCCAAAGAGTGCTCCATGATGGCGATCAAATAGTTCGCCCATCTTGCTGAAGTCCCCATCCTGGACCTTTTTCATCAAGTAATTATCTTCTAAGCTTTCCAATGGTTTTGCTATTCAAAAGGACAAACTTCGACTTTCCAAAATAGTTGCTGGCGTGGCAAAGTTTTTTGTAAACTAACCAAAGCTTAAAAAGAAAATGAGAGAAGGATTTTCGGATTATCTACTGGTTAGCAGCATTCTTGGCTATTTCGGCAAGTTGGGTGTCTATTTCCTCACGACTCAACCATTGACCCCTCACCATCACTCCATCATGATTTCTGAGCGCCTCCATGTCGTCGAGTGGATTTGCTTTTAGCAACAAAAAATCGGCACTAGATCCTTCGATGATTTCGCCGAATTGTCCCTCCATATCAAAAAATTTGGCTGGGTTAACAGTTCCAGCCTGAAGTGCTTGAAGTGGCGTGATACCTGCGTTCAGCATTCCCTTTATTTCATGATGGATTGAGAAGCCTGGAACGTTAAATATTTGGGGTGCGTCAGAACCCAGCAAAATCCCGTGACCATCCTGCTGAAGTGCAAAAAGTAATTTTTTCCTAATCTGATCAAACCTGACCCACTGTTCTGGATTGTACCTGTCACTGTTGACCAATCCTTTTTTGCCATTGACCCAACTCTCCACAGTTGATTTTGGCATGTATTGCATTTCAGGGGTTGAACCCAGTGAATCCGCATCCAAATCAGAAAACCACCGCTCGAACAGACTTTGTGTTGGAACAATCCAGACTTTCTTCTCCTTTGAGAGTGCCACAAGTTCATCGACATTCTTTAGGTCTGCGAGATCTGTGAAATCAAATCCGAAGAACCCGTTGGCTGAAGGATCCACACCTGCGCTTTCAGGTACCAACCCCTCCAGAAATCCGTCAATATGATCGACCGACGCGTATCCACTTTCGAGTGCTTTTCGAATACCCACGTCGACAGATACATGCCCTGCATACGGAATACCTACCTCGTTTGCCGTTTTAATTATTTCGTTGAAAACCTCCAGCTTGATTCCTGGATGCATTTTTAGAAAGTCGTAGCCCGCCTCTTTGTGAGCGGCTACCTTTTCTCGAGCTTCCTCAATGGTCTTGACTGAGTTTCCATTTACCGATGGGCTGGAAGTGAAAATCCGCGGACTTAAGATCTCATTGTTCATGGCTTGCTCCCGCAATTCTAGATGGACAGGATGTCCCAACATACCGCGAATTGTTGTGATTCCATTTGACAAATAGAGGAAGAGTGTTTCGTTAAGATTGCTGCGACCCCATTGTGGAGATGGGATGTGCGCATGCATTTCGGATAATCCTGGTAGGAGATATTTGCCTTCTCCATTGATCTGCTCAACTCCATCGGGAATACCTATTTGATCGGAGATCTTGACAATCTTTCCAGAATCGATAAAAACGTTTTGCACAGACAGAACACTCCCATCCCTTACATTGATCACATTGACATTCGTGACCACTTTCGCCTCATTGCCAAGGTCAATGTTTTGGGCGGAAGTACATGCAGTGATAAAGATGAAGACGGCTAGGAGCTTGTTCATGGCTATGTTTTGATGGTTAAGCTATTGAAAGTTAACCAAAGTCCGTGATCACTTTTATACCAGTGGATGCGGATTGATTCAGGGCTGGTAATTCTTGCACCACATCTCCTAGTGTCACCTTATCAGTGATCAGCTTCTCAGGGTGTAGTTTACCGTTTTTGATTAGCTCTAGCATTTCTTCATATCTGTACGCCTGCATTCCATGGCTTCCTAAAATCTCTAACTCACGGGCAATCATTTTGTCGATTGGTATTTTTGAGAGCGTGTGCTGCGGTGGCATAATTCCGATTTGGATATGTTTTCCTCTTTTCCGAAGACTATTTAGTGCATTGATGAGAATATCGGGATTACCCAATGCGTCAACAGAGAGATGTGCTCCACCATTGGTTATATCCATGATTTCCTCGGAGACGTCAGGCGAAGTGCTGGCATTGACTGTAGCTTCAGCACCAATGGGTTTAGCAAAATCTAGTGCCGCCTGACTGATGTCTACGGCGACAACCTTTGCTCCATAGGCCTTTGCGATCATAATCGCGGACAATCCAACTCCGCCACAACCATGAATAGCCACCCATTGATCTTCGCCAACTTTACCCTGATCAACCACACCTCTAAATGAAGTGGCAAACCTACAGCCCAAACTTGCCGCGGTGGTGAATTCCATTTCCTCAGGAAGCTTTACAAGGTTCGTGTCAGCGTAATGAATCGAAACATACTGAGCAAATGAACCCCAATGTGTGAAGCCTGGCTGGAACTGATTGTCACAAATCTGCTGATTGCCAGTTTGACATTCGAAACATTTTCCGCATCCGGAAACGAAGGGAACTGTAACTCGATCGCCAACCGCGAAGTTTTTTACATCACTGCCGATTGCTGCTATTACTCCAGCAAGCTCGTGTCCAGGAACGTGCGGCAGTTGAATGTCCTGATCGTGACCCATCCATCCGTGCCAGTCACTCAGGCAAAGTCCCGAAGACTTCAGCTTAATCACCACTCCATCTTTTTGAGGACTGGGATCGTCCACATTGGTTATTTCTATGCCACCCTGAAATTGGTCATACACTGCTGCTTTCATAGCATGAAAACTAAAAAAGCTCTATGATAAACGGGTTGATTATTTTGATTTTAATTTCGTGCAAAAGATAGCTCATGCGACCGATCCTTTTTATTGATAGAGATGGAACGATTATCCAAGAAATTTCTGGAGAGAACATGGATCGTATTGAGAAAATCACCTTTCTCGATGATGTGTTTTACTACCTACGAAAGATTCAACTGGAAACGGATTTTCTATTTGCAATGGTGACGAATCAAGATGGGCTTGGTACTTCTGCATTTCCTGAAGAGGATTTTTGGCCGATTCAGCAGTTCATTATGCGTACATTGAAGGGAGAGCGGATCAACTTCGATGCTGTGCATATTGACCCTCACTTTGAAACAGACAATCACCCAAATAGAAAACCTGGTATTGGAATGCTTACAGGCTATTTGCAAAGTGAATTCGATGTTGAAAACTCGTATGTGATAGGTGACCGGCTTACTGACGTGCAATTAGCAAAAAACCTAGGCTGTCAAGCGATACATATTTCGGATAAGAAAGAATCTGATGCAGTATTAACTGCGGCAGGCTGGAGAGAAATCTACAATTTTCTGTGTCCTTAGATCCTACTCCAAGGGATTCCTACTAGTAGGAGAAGAAGTGAAATTCCAAAGAAGATAGCTTGAAATTTAAACTTAACCTGTGCATCGTCTGATTTACTACTGATCTTACTTCCCATTTCCGCTGCCCCGATCGCCAGAAACATAAGAAGGAGGTGCTCTACTGACCAGAATCTCTCTGTTGCATTACTCATGTTGAAAGTGAAATTGCTAGTGTATGGACTTAAGAAAAAATAGAGTACTACACCCAAAACAAACTGAACACGCATAAACATCGTAAAGGAGATCGCTACGATTTTGTCAAACTTGGAATAGTTGCCTCCAGCAAAAAGTCCTATCAAAGATTTGATGACAACAATAATGGCTGCTAGAAGAATTAGCCATCGAATACCTGAGTGAAATTGAACAAAAAAATTATACATGCGCTCTTATTATTTTCGTCAAATATAAGGTGCCCACCTTTTATGTCTACAGAAGAAAACTGTAGAGCAAAAGAAAAGTAGCTATGCCGTAGAAAATTGTTCTGAATCTGAATTTCACTTGATCATCATCAGATTTGATACTTATCATTCGTCCGACCTGTACGGCGACTGTAGCGACTACAACTAACGCAATGTGTTCGATCGCCTGGAAGCTCTCTTCGTACGTGTGAGTTGAAGTGAAGAAATTCACCAGCTCCAGGACACACTGAATATAGATTGTGACAATAAAAAACTTAGCCAGCACACTATCAAATTCAGTATACTTTAACCCTGAAAAAAGGCCTAAGATAGACTTGATACTTATGACAACTCCTGCGGCAAGAGTTAAGATTGTGACCGTGGTCCGTATCGTGAGAAAGATGTCTTCCATTCTGCGTAATTAGTTAAGTTGGAAATAATATCCTTCTAAACACTAGAAGTTATTTCTCAATTGTCATCAAGCCGCTCATTAGCTTAATTCCATACCATAAGTTTTCAACCCGAAGATTTTCGTCAGCGGCATGTTGATTGTTATCATGGTTTGCCATTGGGACGATGATTGCTGGCTTTTTCAACACATCCGTAAAAAGATAGAGTGGGAGTGAACCCCCTAAGGTTGGTAACAAAACAAGATCATCTCCAATAATCGTCTTGGTCCGATTTACCACTGACTGCACAATGGGCGTATCCATAGAAGTTCTTGCTGCTGGATATCCGCTTCCTCTCGTAATGAGGGCAATCTTAGGATACTTAAGTCTGGTGGCCGCATCTGGCTCCTCACGGACGATATAGTAACCCATTTTCTTTACATGAGCTTCGACAAGGTCTTTTTGTTTTTCAGGATCACAACCTTTTACTAGCCTTATGCCGATGGAAGCTGTTGCTGTAGCAGGGATTACATTCCTGGCAAGCTTACCGGTGTTGCCGCTGCTTAGTCCCCGAATGGTGAGCGTGGGCAAGAGGAGACGTTCATAATAGGAGCCCTCTCCCTCGGTGGTCATAACACCCAACTCAGACTTTAGCTGTGAGTCAATTTCAGGAACATCTTTTAACGCTTGTTTTTCACTTTCACTTAAAGGTTCTACATCATCATAGAACCCTTCAATGATAACATTGCCTTTCTCATCTTTCATGCTTCCAACAAGACTTGATAGCATTTGTCCTGGAACAGGTGCCCAATTCCCATAATGCCCACTATGCAAGGGTCTGTTTGGACCATACACCGTAATTTCCATTCCAGTCACACCCCTCACTCCAAATACAAGTTGTGGTTTCCTGGATTGATGCACTGGACCATCGCAGAACATCCACAAGTCTATTTGGTCTATCAGTTCTTTGTTGTCTCCCAGGTACTGTCGCAATTGCCTTGACCCGGCCTCTTCCTGACCCTCAAAAAAGAAAATAAGATTCGAAGTAATCTTCAATTTGTTTTCCTTGATCAAGTCCAATGCAGTTAGTATCGCTGTTATTGGTGCTTTGTCATCACCAGCAGACCGTGCATAAATCCTGTGATTTGGATCTATATCTTCCTGCTCCTTCGGAAAGTCTATTGCAGTGCCACCTTCGAAGATTGCCCTAGTATAATAAGTTGGTTCCCACGGATCATTGGTCCATTTGGTTTTATCAACAGGTTGCCCGTCGTAGTGGACATAGAATGCTAACGTTCTTTTCGCTTTCTTGGCGGGTAAGTAGCCAAATATGATAGGTGGGGTTCCAACCATTCTTAGAAGTTTGGTCTCTACTCCACGTTTTTCGAGCTCCGTTTTAATGAATTCAGCGTTTCGATTGATGTTTTTAAGATCGTATGCCACATTTGGCAGTGATAGCAGTTCTTTGAAATTGTTTAGGATGTCTACTCCATTTTTTTCAATGTAGTCTTCGCTAATTTTCCCGACATCTTGGGAAAAGGAAAAAAGACTGAGAGTGATTAGAAGAAACGCTAAATTAGATTTCATAGATTTAGGTGTTGGTTATGGCTAAAATTATTAAAATACCTTCAGTATTTGTCTATGACTCTAAAGTAGTTGGAGTTTCTCAGCTAAATGAAAACGGAAGTTCCAGGCAGGAGATAATCAAATGTGAAGTTGCCGAAGATGATGGTTGGAGCCTACAAATGCATATGACAAGAATGCTGTTAAAGTTCTTTCCAAGTTAGGTAACCAAATTGGTTACCTAAATCGTGAACTGGCAGAGAAAGTACATCCCGCGATTGAGAACGAGACAGAGATCCATGTGAAAGCTAGTTGGGTGAATGGCGAGAAAATGTTAGGTGTCGGAATTCGAATCGAATTAGTGAGTTAACTTTATAGTATAATTGTAACCTAATCACCCATTGTATGGATTTTAACGGTCGAAAGTTTGCCTGGTATATCATAAGTATTTTGTTGATATCGGGCGTGAGCTTTTTTGTGTATGAATTCTTCGATATGCACGAGCATCACACGAGTGAAGTCAAGCTTTTTTGTGATGATATTCATGAAAATGTAGGTGTTACCAATACAAGATCTGTAGATATGCTTAAGGACTACTCTCATGACAAGGTCAAATTTGATTCTATGGATGAGTTCAAAATTGAAAATTTCTATTCGGATACCTTGCACATTCCAAGGTGTTCTGATGGTGTTCTCTTTTCTAAGAGATTCAATGGAGCCAGGGGCATCAAAGTCATGATAGATGGGGAAGAGCAAGTCATTACTGTTCTAACAGAGAACATTACTTTCCCCGACGGAGTTGAGTAGTAAAAAACTGACTTTCACTTTTGACTAAATATTTTGTTTTTCTTGCGTTTACATTAATGTCTGTAATAGTCATGGCTCAAAGTAGTGCAGGTTTTAATTTAGAAGAACTATATGCTCAGGCTAAAGAGCAAGATGGCAACTATCTAAAATTTATTGACAATGACCAACTAACCTCTGGAATCTATCAGTTAGAAAAAGGTGCTGTGGACAAGCAGCGACCTCATGAGTGGGATGAAATCTACTATGTATTAGAGGGAAAAGCGACACTCAACGTAGAAAATGAATCTTACGATGCAGTTCCAGGCGCAATTTTGTTTGTAAAGGCTAAAGTTGACCATACCTTTGTTGCTATTGAAGAAAACTTGAAAGTGCTGGTTTTTTTCTCAAAAAAATAAACAATATCCATGATGAAAATTATGAAGAAGTTCACCACTTTTTTAGCGCTGTTTGCTCTTATGTTCACTATTTCATGTACTAAGGAATTTGATGAACTACCTGAGCGTTCCTTTGATGAGCAGCTTGCAATCGATATTGAATTTATAGATATCTATCTCGAAGAAAATACTATTACCGCATTGGAACACGAATCAGGGATACGCTATGTGATCACTGAAGAGGGGACGGGAAGCTCTCCCGCGGCAACAGATGTAGTCACCGTCAAATATGAGGGGAGATTTTTTAGTAGTGTTGTCTTTGATTCCAATGATGAAGGCATCTCCTTTCCGCTTTTTCAATTGATTGATGCATGGAAAATAATGATTCCTATCATGAAGGAAGGAGGCAAAATGACTGTCTACGCTCCTTCGGGTTATTGCTATGGGATGGGTGGAACTTCTGGCATTCCTCCCAACGCCAGCTTAATTTTTGATATTGAACTAATCTCCATTGAGTAGGAGATTAGTCAAGGTCTAGCTTTATTTCATATCCACTTATTGATATCAAGACTTGATTTCCCGAACTGGAAGTATTTGAAGAAGCTTCTATTTCTAGTTGATCTCCGTCTTTGATGTACCTTGTTACGTTCATGCTGGCTTTGTCAATATTGACACTTCCGTATTTGGTGTTAGACACCAACTTATAAGGTCGGTTACTTGTCTCAATAGATGTATCAATGTACTTACCAGTAATCTCGATGGAGGAGACGTCAGGCCCTATAGCATTGACATCGACGCTTCCTTCGTAACCATCGGTGACAGAGAGGCTTTTGTTTACCAGACCAATCTTATAATTCACATATTTGGAGTTTGCAGATCTTAAAGTGCCAAGAGATTCAAGGTCGAAATCATCTTCATATGATTTAGTAAGCCGTAAGGATTCGATTGCTAAAGCTTCAAATTTTCCGTACTTGCTTTCTTCAAGGACCAACTTTCCGATTGATTTTGCTTCAATGTCAAATTCATAGGTAGTTAGTTCGGCTTCATCGAGGGATTCAGTAATTTCTAGTTTCCCATACTTGAGATTTCCCTCTAGCAAGGAAAGCGTCCCAATTTCAAAGTCTGTTTCGTATGATACGATTTCCGTGTCACCTAGCTCTTCGATGTTCAGGTCGGAATACTTCGTGTAGATGACCAATTCGCCAATGGTATTTGCAGTGATTTCTTGCTCGTAAAGTTCCATGTCGGCTATTCGAATTGAGCCAAAGCGAGCGGTTCCGTACTTAAGTTTGAGTTCTGCCCCTCCGATGGACTCGGCTTCCAAATCCCCTGAATATTGATCAATTTCAACCTCATTGAATTCCCCGATTAATTTCAAGTCTCTATATGAATTTTTGATTCTCAGTTCGTTTGAGGCAGGCACTTTTAGTTTGTATTCCAGTCTTAATTCATCTTCGTTAAAGTCGATCTGAATTCCAAAGAACTTAGTTCCAAGTTGGAATTTGTTAGGCTCATCAAGACTTGTTTTGATCAATAGCTCGCCTGGCCCTTCTGTTATGTTTGATAGTACTTCTTCCTCAAACGAGTCCAGAAATTTTTGAACCCTGTCACTCATTTTACCATCAAACCGAAGGGTGGCTTCTACATAGACTTCGTTTTTATCCCACGCTTCTACTACTACATCTGTATACTTTGCCTGAAGATTGATTAGATCGCTGGAATTTACCTCAAAGCTTGCAGTTGCCGTCCTGGTCTCCCCATCTTTTGGATCAGTAGCCGAAAGTACATAGCATAGATTAAATGCTAATAGTATCAGTATTACCTTTTTCATCATTATTGAATTTTTGTGTCCTATTTATCTCAAGCTCCAATTTTTTTAGAAGCTTTATTTTCTTTTCGTAGTAGTCTACAAGTGCCTTCACCAGTTCATTTTGATCCGGCACTCGTCCTATATCTCTTCTGTAGATGTTATTAATTTCTTCTAGGGTCTTCATTTCTTCGACAATCCAACTGAGGTCTTCGCTTGTACTTACTTCTTGAATGTTGATATTCACTTCTAGACTGGCAATTTCATTTTGATATTGTCTTTCAAGCACTTGATATTCACTCGAAATGTCTCCCAGAGAGGCTAGTTGATTTACTTTGCTCTGAAGTGAAAGTGAATAAAGTAGTAACGCAATGGATGTAGAAATGAAAACCATCGCAGCTATTTTCCACCATTGAAATGAGCCTGCTGTTTCTTTTATGGATTCAGTTTTCCAGTCAGATTTAACCCGATCCCATAATTCAGTTGGAGGGCTCTCTAAGTCAAGCTGATTCTTTTGTTTCTTTATGATATCCTCAATTCGCATAGATTTTTTCTAATTTCTTTTTCAATAACACCTTAGCATGACGGAATTGAGTTTTTGATGTTGACTCGCTTATTCCCATCTGCATGGCTATTTCTGCGTGTTTGTATCCCTCGAACAGGTGCAAACTCAGTACGCTTCGGCATCCATCTGGCAGCTCCTTGATGGCGTTGTGCAGTACTTCTGGCTCGATTGACAATCCATCTTCCATCTCCTCTTCAAGTTCCTCAGCCTCGTTTGTGATTTCTTCAAATTGGTACTTCTTTTTCCTCAAGTACTCTACACCTGTATTTACTACTATTCGTTTTAGCCAACCTGCAAATGCTTTTGTGTCATCGAGATTGTCAATCTTTTTGAACGCCTTAACGAATGCTTCCTGAAGAAGATCTTTGGCTATCTCCGAGTCACTTGTAATTCTGATTAGCGTATTGTACATCGCTTTTGAGTAACTATTGTAAATATTGAATGCTGCCAATTCATTGCCTTGCTTTAATTGATTAATCCAGACTTGTTGAAGATCGCTCACTTGCTAATGATCAGCTTTTGGTAATAGGATGGGAGTGATTTTAAAAGGTTGTATGAAGGTAAAAGAAAACAATCAGGATGTGGCTGCTAGTTGCAGAACAATGCTGGAATGTTATCAAGGCTTGCGGGCGCCCAGTAGTCCACACATGATATTCCACATGCTGCAGGAGATGTTGGCACAAATGCAGTCACACCTGCTCTATCGAAACAGACTGCTTTCTCAAAAGTAGCATACGCATGGAAGTAGCCTAGAGCAACTTCGTTGCTGTTGGTTGCAATGATGTTTCCAATGATGGGAGCAAATGGTCGATCAAAGGGAGTTCCTTTTCTGTCCAGCTGATCATTGATTGACTCGAAAAATTGATAGTTCTCCCTTGACATCGCGTTGGTGCGGACAATTGCCACGTATTCAGTTTTTGTATCAACAGGGATGGACTTTACTGCCTGCAGTTTGTAATTCTGTTCCTGCCCAAAATTAGAACCAATCACAAGCTGATCAGTTCTAATCGGATCACGTTTGCTCCAGCAAAATGGAGGGCCTATGCCTGATCCAGGTATACAGTCTCCTTGCTCAATTCGAACTCTGGTCCAGCCAATTGTACTCAGAATAAAATATTGAAGTTCGTCTCCATTTTCAACTTCAACGTTTATGTCATGGCCAGTGGTGATTTCCGTGCCGTACAAAAAAACGAATTCTGCGTTCTCGACAACGTCACCATCTAGTATTCTAATTGGAGATGGAATGGTCTCAATTTTTGATTGGTATTCTTGATTATTAGCAAGTCTAATATTCAACCGATAGGATTTACCAACTTCCCCAATTATCTGCCCTGGCATAGTGGTATATGTACCTGGAATTGCTTCAATAAGCTGTACACTGGTTCCACCGATTTCCTCGATTTCTACAAATGCTTTTTGCCCCAAGGTATTGATTCCGAGACCCGAGGTGGCAGAAGTAGTGGAGAGACGGACTGTGTAAGATTCGGTCAGGTCGTTGATGAATCCTTCTACTACGAGCTGAGGTTCGTCTGTTTCAAGGTCAAAGGAAATCTCTTCAAGACATGAAACTGTCCCTACAAGGAGGAGAAAAATGCTAGTTCTAGCTATGGTAAAAGCCAATTTCATTGGCAGAGAATTTGTCCCATATCAACAAAAGTTGAGATTGGTCCCCAAAATTCTATGCATTGGTCAAGACAACCAATTACTGGTATAGATATCCTTGCCGAGACTTCCGCTCTATCAAAGCAAACAGTCTCCGATGTGATAGCATAGGCATGAAAATATCCTAACGCTGGTAGACCATTATTTCTACTAACGTTTCCAGCAATTGGGGCAAAAGGTCTGTCAAACAAACCTCCTGGTCTTTCAATTTGTTCTTGTACATCTTTCCAGTAATCGTAGCTCACGGAGGACATTGCTTTTAGCTGAGTCATAGCAATATATTGATGCTTGAAATCAACGGGAATGGAAAAAGCATTTAGCTTATAGTTGCCACTATTAAGTCCCTGGTTCGTTCCAATTTCGATCGCATTACGAACGACCGGTTCTCTGTAATGCCAGCACAGGGTTGACCACGGTGGCCCAGGCTCGCAGGTCCCGTATCCAATTTCCACTTTTGCCCAACCACTATTCTCTAATTTGAAAAATTGTGATTTCCCTGTATTTTCAACCTCGACATATATGTCGTGATGAACAGATCGAAGATTAACGCCGCTGCTTTGTTCTATAAACTCCTCCACAAATATAGCTTCGCTAGCTACCATGGAAATTGGCTCTGGTAGCACCTCGACAGAAGATTGGTATTCCTCTCCATTTGACAATTTGATACTCAATTGATAGGATTTTCCAACTGTACCCACTATTTGGCCTGGCGTAGTATGATATTGGCCAGCAATATTGCCTTCTACAAGCTCAACAGTGGTACCGTCAATCTCAGTTATCGTAACAATGGCATTTGGACCAAGTGTATTTGTCGAGACTCCGTTTAGTTCGCCAAGCGTAGTTAATCTCAC
>JBDWQX010000026.1:0-39793 GCA_039986395.1 Cyclobacteriaceae bacterium | reverse complement strand
TAATCTGGATGACTGCATACGAGAGCATCAATAACAAACGGACCCTTATTATTGCGAAATTCTTCTCGCCAAGATTGGTCAACAAATCGCATCCACTTAAGAAAGGCCGGAGCCATAGCTGGGCTATTACTCATGATAGGTCCAGGCCCCGCATCAATCATCATCACGCGCCCGTTTGGAAAGCGCATCAGTGAGGCGTCTCCTTGACCACAATCAATCTGCCAGAGGCAAAAAATGGGTTTATCTGTAAGATGTTTTGTCGGGACATCCAGGATGTGTCCTTTCGCACTAATACGTGTTTTACTGCCAGTTGTACTAATCACCCAAACCGCATCTCCCCATAAAAACGGTACCTTCTTCTTGACCGTCTTAAAATGGTGTGCAGCTTTTAATGGTGCGTATTTTACCTTGGTTTCTCCAATGTAAGCAAGTGAATTACTGGTAACAGCCATATTCTCTTTCTTTGGTTGGTTTAACTAAAGATACTTCCAATTATTTTAACTAACTGAATTGTCATTCAACAAGCTGCAATGCAATCACAATTGATTCGTTTTGTGAGACACTAAAGTCAATTCATTCCAATTGATGATTTGGCATGTAATATCCCATTTCAACCTGTTCATCTGATAGACCAAATCTATTCTCATAATTGTTAACTACTATTCGTAGATTATTATCTAATGAATCAATCCAGTAACTATTCACATCGTAATGCTTAGTATTGCTTGCATACTCGTAGATAACATTGCTGGTACTGTAGAGTTTGCCATTTATCCTGCAATCAATAAAAATATCCCCTTTTGATTCTCTATTTTCAATAACTTTATTGAGGACACTGTAAGCCCCTCCCGATGCAACCGTGTAAAGAGATGATTTGAAAAATATGTTGTGTCCGCTTACGTGCGGAAAAGTATTAAGAGGCATATTTAACAATATTATAGTGCTATCTATTTCAACCTCCTTGTACCAATTATTTTTCAATTTTAGTGTTAACGTGGATTTATACATAGACAGGTATTCAATGGTATCATTGGTAAGTTCAAGGCTGCCAAAAACTTCATCAAAATACGCTCTTTGCATCCTTGAGTCATTAATTACCAATTTCAGATTGTCAGCACTACCAAAAACATTTCGAATTGTTGAACTCCAAAAATATGCAGACCCGTCTCTTAAACTGATATCCTTTAGAATACAGGACGAACATCGAAAAGCATCAGAGTACAGATGTAAGTCATTTCTTAAATTTACTCCTCGGAGAGTCAAAGAGTCGGTCTTAGGTATATATGTCATCAGAGTGCTTTCCATTTTCTTGTCCAACTGTGGGTATACCGTCCCACGGTCACTAGATAGACTCTCATATACAGTATTTGGTGGCCAGAACTTTGGCTCAACCGGAATAAGCTCTTTTCTATACTCGATAATCAATTGAAGAATTTCCTCTTGATGAGCAGAATTAAGCTGTTCAACCAGACTATTGAATCCGTTTTCCTTCCTCGTCACCGCATTCTCAAATCTCTGATAGCTAAAGCCTAGCAATGCAAAGTGAATACCGATAACCCATAGAACGAAATTGCTTGGTCGCCTGCTTTTCTCCGTTTCAATAGGCTTCTCAATCATCCAGTGAACATATCCCACCCCTGAATAGTGATAAAAGTGTGGCCAGAACCTTTCTAAGCTATCGATTAAATTTCTGTTGCCTTTTTTATTTTTTACCATGACTGCATTTAACCTATCTATAATGAGCTATATGTTTATAGCAAACGAGGAAGCTAATCAAATCTTAATTTCTTCCTACCTCACATAGATTCATTCGTTTTGTGAGACATCTTTTGGCAATGGTCAGATGAAAGCCAGGTATGCCACCAAACCATGAAGCAAAATACCCAAGAGAACAGCAATTCTAAAAGTAAACCGTGAAAACTGGCTTGAAGTAGAACGCAATACTTTAATTCCAATTGGAATATAAAGTAGAAATCCAGTTACGGTACCAGGTGAATAGTAGCCAAAGCCAAATGTCGCAAGGATGTGCAATAACCCGTTTAGTCCAAGTAATGCTGCTAATGTTGTAGCAAACCAACTCATTCGAGTATAATGTAATGCAGCGGCAGTACCAATTGAGAAGAGAGCTAGAGAAGTAGCGTTGATAAGTATGAAACGCTCAACGCTAATTTCATATCCTAGGGCAATTGGTGCCCACGCCAGAAATCCACCAAACCATTCTTCTGCAAGGTGGATCAAATAAATGATCGGCAAAAGAACAGTTGTCCGTGGCGCTAAAACAGCCTGTGTTTTTGAATTCAAATTTGAAATATTCTTCGTTTTTGTGAGACTTTATCCAGCATCACTATAAGGCTTGCCTGGAATCCACCGCCGAACATTGTCGCAGTATCTTTGATACTCTTTGTCATACTTATGCCGCAGCCTGTTTTCCTCATATCCAATAATCTGGAAATTAACCAACACAAAGAATAAACCTGTATAACCCAACAATTGGCTGGACCAAAAAAACCATGATTCACTGAGCAAGATCAACATAACACCTACATACATGGGATTTCGAACATACTTATAAAGCCCCACAATAATTAATTTTTTTGTTTCGTCGAATGGAGCTAGCGTTCCCTTACCAATGTGCGCAAAATCCCAAATACACTTTAGTAGAATCGCAATCCCAATGGACAGCAGCAATGCTGCAGTATATTGGGTCAATGACCAAGCTGTTGGATCCAAAATGCTCGTTGGGCTGATAATCCGATACGGGATGTAAATCACGACGGTTCCCGGAAATAGAACAATCATTATCACATTTCTTAATCCAAGCCAAAGTTGCTTTAGCATGTCAATTACTTGATGATTTCATCGTTTTTTTGTTTCCAAGGTCTCTTCGTTTTATGAGACAATTATTCAGATGTCCTCTTCATGTACCAGTGACCAAGAGTATGTTCGTTAATATATGAATCTTGTAAACCTTCTCTTTCTTCACCAACTTCAATTTCCCAACTTCCTTCAAAGCATTTCTTCCCTGAGTTATACCTTCCCATGTAATGGATTTCTGCACTCTCGTATCCTTCATCAAGGTAATACTCTCCATTTTCTTCATAGAGTAGACCCGCATACTTCTTGATGAGGCTAATCATCCCCTCACTACAGAACCCCGAGATATTGGCTCCGAGTTTAGACAAAGTCAAATCTTTTGAAGTCCCTTTCAAATTACCATCAGAGTCCTCTAGTTCTATTTCAAACTGATGATACTCCCAATTTTCATTTCCCTTATTCCCAACACTCACAGAATACTCCCCTACCCAATGACCTGTTAAATTCTCGTTTCTTTCCATTCGTTTTGTGAGACAGTTAGTTACTATGTAAGAACAAAAGACTTGCATTTCTTCAGTATCTCATTCAATGAATTCAATACCTCGTTCAAGTCCAAAATTTCACCACGGAATACTAAGGTATTGTTAATTGAATTATACCCTCTGTTGACAGTTTGGCTCATAAAACTATTCTGACTTGGATTCATTGCCAGATCAGTATAGACGCCAGAGGATTGTTTACTAAACCATTCCTCAATTCGCTCGTCATAGTGTTCGAACAAATTACGAAACTTTCGGCTTGAAAGAATATTATTGTCCTCGATTTGGAGCATCTTTCGAAGTTCCATCCCACGACTCCTACTCTCCTTCCTTGAAGGCCAGAGAATCTTAGAAACGTTGCCTGATGCAACTAGAATTGATTGAATCGAACACCAAACTTCAACATGGTCTATTTCATTCAGTCGTTTAGCGGCTAGCCTCGCAATCTTTGCTTGCAAAACAATCTCGCTTAGAAGTACCATTTCTTGAAGTGGCTTCATTTCGTTTTGTGAGACTAACTCAGGTAACTACTAGGTATTCTGAGATTCAAGCCAACTTTCATATTCATTGATATAATTCAATAGCTTTTCTAGATATTCATCATCTCGATTAATTATTAGTTGCTTATCATATCCTTGAATTCCAATTTCGATTTGCTGTTTCTTAAGCTTTTTTGTTCTTCCTGAGAGCTTATATACTTTTTTTGAAAAAGCCTTTCTACAAATCCGTGCAGTAGCCGTCACGAAATTGTCCAAGCCACCCTTGGCCTTATCCTTTAAAAAATCTCGAATTACATCGGTCGCAAAATAGATAACAGCGGCGATTATCCATTCTGATTCTTCAAAATGATCTTTTGGACCTGAATCATCATGATATTTAATTGAATAGCCAAGGTCTTCAAATTCAACAAAAAGGCTTTTTTTGAAGATGCTTCGAATGACTATTGTTGTAGGATGAAAATTAGACAAGGAACTACCCTTTAGATTTCCTAGGGTCTTTACTCCTAGGGTAAGTTCTCTCCTCTTGAATTCGGCCATTCTCTTTATGTATCTTGAGAGATCCTCCGCTTCCACTTTTCAAAAAATCAGCGCTACTCTTTACCGCATCACTTTTTGTTCCATCAAATACTTTGGATGCTCTTTCACTTCCATCTTTTTTGAGTTTCCACTTATCCTCATCCTTTGTTAGATGATAATTGTCCATATCAATATATTTTTCACTTAAGTTAACGGTTCTACTCCATCTGAGTTTGTTATATTGTAAGGAACTAACTGTAAATACGACAGTTATTAGTAAATAAAGCAAATTGAGAGATACCTCGAGGATTAGATGTCAGCAAATCCAATAATATATTGTCTCGAAAACCTGACGGACTATCGCCAGTTCGAACGACTATGCTCAGATATTATGGCCGGGGCTGGTTATGAGAGTATTGAGCCGATTGGTGGAACTGGTGATGGTGGACGTGATGCTCTTCACTATTGTAGTAGCCAAGAAATTACCACAATTTTCGCGTATACTGTAAGGTCTGATTGGCAAAGAAAATTAAAGCAAGATTGCACAAGAATTTCAGAAGAGGAACATGATTTAAAACATCTGGTATTCGTATGTACGAGTACTTTAAATGGAAATCAAAGAGATGCGTCACAGTCATACGTAACCAAAGAGTATGGCTGGCGATTAGAAATCTTCGATTTAGAAAGGATTCGAATCTTGTTAGCTGGAAATCTTCGACATTTGATTGCTCAACATCCAACTATTTTTTGCCCTCCCTGGTTTCCAGCCAAAGGAGGATTGTCTATTTCTGAGTCACTCGACACTTTGCTCTTGGACCACACACATCATGATCATGCCATTGCAATCTGGCTTGCACGAAAACTCTCTCTGGCGGGTTTTAGAACTTGGTGTTACGGTATGGCACCTTTAGCTGGTGAGAATATTAACGAATCAATAAAAACATTAATAGAGAAGCGAGCATTGCAATATATCCCCATTTTATCACCTGAATCCTTCACTGATTTAGATTTCGTTGGACGTATTGGCAATGCCACGAGGGATGGATTTATACTACCTTGTTGGGCCGTCTCAATGAATGATCTTGTTTCGAGTTCAGCGATTTTACAAATTGAACCAGCTAGATTCGACGCAAGCTTAAAGTCTGGTCTTGAGTCTGTATTAAAAGGTTTGAAGTCTAGAGGCATTAAACCTCAGTTAGATTCAGAGCATGGTAATAAAATAGCTCTTCAAGCTTATATGCCAGAACCTGTTACCAAGGCAGCTAGTGAGAAAATCTTCTCAAATGTATTCTCGGCAACTGTCCCAAAATCAATACTTACTTATGAGTTGAGCTCAGAAATAGATGAAAATCAGTTAGAGATCGCTCGTCATTCCTGGGCCTTTTCGAGAGTATCGAAAAATAAGTTGCTCGCATTTAACGAACCATCATCTCATTTGTCTTTGGATGGAACTGATCTCTCATCAGAATTTGCATGGAAAGATTACGAGTATAGGGAAGGGAAAAAAACAATAAACGTTGTAAAAGAACTAATAAGACGGAGTTTAGATGTCGCCTGCTTTCAAGCTGGTTTATTGCTTTGCGAAAATAGAAACGTACTACACTTTCCCGAGAAGGATGGAGATAGACACAATATCTCCTTCGTCCATGTAGACGGGCGTAAAACTCATGTTACAATGACCGGAATCAAGCAAGATGGTTGGGGTGATAGAGCCATAAAATTCCGTTACCAACTTGGACCAAAGTTCACTATTGGACAAGATGAAGAGGAGCAATTTTGGATTACAACTAGGATATATGTTCGTGTCACCGATTTACTAGGTACACCTTTCGAAGACAAAGAAATCGGCAAAAAAAGAAAAAAAGTAACCAAGAGTTGGTGGAACAAACATTGGCTTGCGAGGATTCTTGGCTTGATGAAAGGCATCTCCAGTTCTAGTAGTGAAGAGACAATTGAAATCGGTGATGGTAAAAGAAAGGTTATAGTATCAACAATACCCCTTCAATGGGATTGTCCTGTGTCAATAGATGTTGAAGCTGTTGATCGAATAGGTGATTTTCAAGAAGAAATGGCTGAAGTAAGATTTCGGGGAGAAGAATTAGAAAGCGCTCCTGAAACAGAAAAGGAAACAAATAGAGATGAGTGATCAGTTTTACTTTTTAGACGAACCAATGTTAACCTTTGGTGATGATCAGGATGCTGAAGATCCGAAGGACGGATTAGCATTATTTGGCCCATCTGATAAAAAGGATGCTCTACCAGATACTATTGTTATTGGAACACCCGATAGTTTTGAGTTATGGAACAATTGGTGTGAAGCCTTGAATTCTCCAGCTTCCTGCGTTGATATCAATCGTCAAAGGCCCTGGCCCCCTTATCCGGGATACGATGTGGCGTTTGGGACAAATTGGCCAAAACCAATCAAGGAATACAGTATTGATCCCAATAAATTAGATGAAGCCGCTCGAAAGGCAGATAAGCACGAAAGAGCATTTGCTGTTGCCAATCTCTATCTCGAACCAATGGAAAAGGTGAAAAAGTTAGACTCAAAGCCTGCACTTGCAATTTGCATTGTGCCAGATACGGTCTATAACAATTGCCGACCCAAGTCCTGGGTCCAGGACAAAAGCGATGAGCCTAAATCAACTGAAGAAAGAAAATATTTAAAGGGTGTTCTTAAGGATCGTAGTATCGGTCAGGCCAGACTTTTTGAAAATGAAGAACTTTTAGATTCTAGTGCAAATCTGGAGCAATATGGCTTATCTCCTGATTTTAGACGTCAGCTAAAGGCAAGAGTGATGCAACACGATATTCCGGTACAAATCATCAGAGAATCAACATTAAATATCACATCCCAAGTTAGAAATGGTGAACCAGGTGTAAACCCTTTATCTGATAGACTTTGGAACTTCGGAACAGCGGTATTCTACAAATGTGGCTTCAAACCATGGAAAACTCCATGGGCAAGGGAAGGCGTATGCTACGTGGGGCTAGCTTACAAAAAAGCTGATCAACAAAAAGGATCAGCTTGCTGTGCAGCTCAAATGTTTCTTGATAGTGGAGATGGACTTGTATTTGTTGGTGATTTTGGCCCTTGGTATTCAGAGGAGAAAAAGGAATTTCACCTTAATAAAAAGGCCGCAAAAAAAATGCTTGAAGGCCTTATCAAAACTTATCAGGAGCAAGATGGGAGACCTTTGAAAGAAATTTTTTTACATGCTAGATCTGGTATTGATAGGGATGAGTATCAAGGTTTTTTGGAGGCTTGCCCAAAAGGAGTTGAATTGATTGCAATAAGAGTAAGAAAGGATAGGTTTTCACCACGTCTATTTAGGTACGGTGAACACCCAGAGGTTTCTAGACGAGGCATGTATCCAGTTCTTCGAGGTACATTCTGGCAGAGAACCAAGCATTTTGGATTACTTTTTACATCCGGTTTCAAGCCAAGAGTTGGTGCCTATGATGGATGGGAAATACCAGTTCCATTGTCAATTACAATACAACATGGTAGTGCTGATCTTGTACAAGTGGCTAAAGACATTTTAGGATTAACTAAACTCAATTATAATTCTTGCCAATTAGGTGAAAGCCAACCCATTACAGTGAAATACTCAGATCAAATAGGAGAAATTCTATTGGCTAATCCCGAAGTTCTCCCTGAATATTGGAGGCATAACTTCAAGTTTTATATATAGTTATTATGTTTTCAATTAATGAGGTTATGTAATCGCTAAGGTTTTATTCGCTTACGCTTGGGCTTATCTTCTAGGTTTTTCTTAGCCCATTCCAAATACCTGTAAAGAGTAGCCCTACTCACATTCAACTGCTTAAGAATACTTGAAATTGGCATTTCACCATTTTCATACAGCTGATGAGCAGCCCAAGCCTTTGTCTTTGCTTCATCTGTTAAGCCTGGCTTTCTTCCCCCTACCCGTCCCCTTTCTTTGGCAGCTTTTAATCCAGCTTTAGTTCTTTCGCTTATAAGTTCCCTTTCAAACTCAGCAAATGAGGCGAAGATGTTGAAGATCAACCTTCCTTGCGCAGTCGTAGTGTCTATATTGTCACTCAGACTCACAAAGTCAACTTCCATTTCTCCAAACTGGGCGACTAGATCGATGAGGTGTCGAAGTGATCGTCCAAGCCGGTCAAGTTTCCAAACCACAACAACATCCCCTGATCTGAGGTGACCCAAAAGCTTATCAAGTTCTGGTCGTTCCTTTATGGCGCTCCTTTTCTCTCGGAAGATCTTCTCACATCCGTGCTTTTCAAGTTCATTGATTTGAAGTTCCAACTTCTGATCCTGAGTGGAAACTCTTGCGTAACCTACCTTCATTTGAGTTTTATTAAACGTCTATTTGTAAAACTCATTCGTGAGACGAGTTTATGAGACAGAAGGTAGTAAGATTTGAGGTTTTTAAAAGTGTTTCACTAAACCACCGTTTTTTTATATTTTATTTTTTTAGTAAGAACAGAATCCACATTAAATAATCCTATACCGGATCGAAAGACTAAGTCTTTGTGTTTGAAATTTGTAATTGGAAGTAAGTAAGAAGTTTTCGCCAACGATCTCTGATCCAAACACACGGTTGTTGAAAACATCACGAAAAGACAGAGTAATAGTCCCCTTCTTTTCCGCAAATGTTTTTTGCACACTAGCATTGAAGTAATTCTGCGCAATACTTTTAGACTGAACACTAAATCTTGGTGCACGGTAATACTGTGTGATGTCAATGCTCCATTCTTTCTCTAGTCTGAATCTTCCATTAAATCTAACCTGCCAATTCCACCTTCCCTGGTAGAAAATGATCTGATTGACCTCCTCAAACCGTGTCCGATAGCCACTGCCAGAAGCATCAATCTTAATTTTATCTGATGCATCGAGAGACAAACTCCACTCCAGTCCATCGTCATTTCGGGCCCCCAGATTTTCGTAGGATACCAGCAATTGATTTTCATTAAATTGTGAACTAAATCGCTGAATCACATTTCTGGTAGAACGCCTAAATGCGGTTAAATCAAGAGCCATTGCTCCAATTGTGTTTGAATAGGTCAGTTCATATAAATAGGCTAGCTCAGGCTTTAGTTGCGGATTTCCAGTCTCAAGATTCAATGGATCAGTATAAGAAAGAAATGGGCTTACTTCGAAAAAGGTCGGTCGATTGATTCTACGAGTGAAATTAAATCCAATGATGTGGTCTGGTCTGCCAAGGGAGTACTTCCATTGCATATTTGGGAAGAGATTATCGAAACGTTGATTAAATGTACTATCGGTCACTTTTTGTAAGGATTCCGACTGAAAATGTTCATATCTAAGACCTAAACCATATTCGAACCTGTTGCGCTTATTTTCGAGTAGAACATAGCTTGCATGCTTATTAAGCAGTACTTGAAAGCGGTTGTCAATCGGTATCGATTCAAAAAAACCTATGGACTGATCGATGTTATAGCTGAAAAAATCAGACACCACCCCTACTTCTAGGTTGATGTCTCTTGAAACTGTTTTTGAAAAGTCAAGCTTCGCCTGGTAGTATCTCTGATCTTCTGTTTCATCTGACTGGCGGATAGATTGGCCAATCGGAGTATTGGATATATCCTCGTTTCCCAGGTTGTAATTCGTTCGGTTGATTTCATCCTCCCCTCCTGTTGTCATTTGCAGTTTTAGGTTTCCATCCACTCCGAGTTTTTTCTCAGCAGAAAGCGTGAGCGTCAATTCATCTTCCACTTCCAGCTGATCATTCCTAAGCAATACATTTTCCTGGCGACCATTGCGGAATGAAAAAGTCCCCATTTGATCTTGATCTGCCTTATCATCCCACTTCAAATAATTAGCCTCAAAGCTTACTGAAAAGATAGTATCTGGCTCATAGGTGAGACCTGCTGTAATTCCCCTTGTCAATCCCTTGCCATCTGAAATAACCTCATTTATGTATCCTGCTAGACTATCTCCCGGTGTTTGGCGCTGTTGTATGTCGCTAGTTTCGAACCGCGACCTGTATTCATTTGCATTGAAAAAAAATGTAAACTTATCCGAGGATGTGCTTCCGTTCACCCCGTAGGAATTTCGAAATGGTACAGATTGGCTTACAAAAGCGTCCAGCTTTGCAGACCTGCTCTTGGCGTATACCAAATTAATAATTCCCGCCACACCTTCCGCATCGTATTTGGCTGAAGGATTTGTGATAAGTTCAATCTTGGTAAGTGCGTCCGCGGATATGAACCGTAGTGACTTAGGATCCCTTTTGGTTTCCCTTCCATTGACATATATAATGATGTTTTCACTTCCCCTTACATTGATATTCCCGTCTATTGTGGTACTTACCGAGGGCAGTGATTCCAATGCATTAATGGCAGAGTTCCCAGAGTTAGCAAAATCTGAGCCTATAAAAAGGGTCTTCTTCCCAAGATCATTTTGAATGTAGCTTCTTTCTCCTTTCACCACCACTTCTTCAAGTTGTTTTACCTCGGGGCTTAACTGCAGTACTCCCAAATTTCGATCCTTAACTACTTCCAATTGCTCAATAACGTAGTTGCTATATCCAACCATCTGGACGGTAACTGAATATCTATCTGCGGCCAACTGAACTTTAAATGAGCCATCTTCCATAGTATATACACCTTCCAAGCCATCTGATACTGTCAGAGATTGAAATGCGACAGTCGCAAACGAAATGTGTTGCTTTGATTCAGCATCTACTAATTTTCCGGATACGATAATCTGAGCAGATAAATTCATGAATTGCAAGAAGAAAAAGAATGTGCATATAGTTTTCATGTTGCAGGTTTTAAATCCAAGCAACAGACTTCTTCTTGAATAGCTAAATTATATCGGTGAATGACCTTTTGCGATGGGTCAATGTTGTTGGCACGTTAGAATCCTTCGTTCGCCGAGAAAAATTTTTAGCAATGACCGATTTCTTTACTTTAGAATGATGATAAAGAAAGTCAAAAGCTCCCAGCTCATCAATGTCGCCCTGATTATTGGTAATGTTGTTTATGCTATTCTTGATGATGCGGGATTGGGTGAGATAATCAATCTTTTGTGGATTTTACTCTTGACGGTCTATGTGTTCATCCCTGGCTTTTTTCATGAAAAAAAGTACGTAGCATTTACAGGAAGCATAATTGGTTCTATTGTACTTGGTGTTATCGTCATGGAAGTATTCATTGAGGGGGATGCCGAATTGTACATGTTTTTTGAACTTTGGACCTGGATACATGAAATGCCGTTTCTTCTCTGGCCTGTCCTATTTACTGCCCTTATCAAAGTAAGTGGAGACCTATTGATCAATCAAGATAATATCATTGAAATGGAGCGCAAGCGTGCCGAAAGTGAAATAAGGTTTCTCAAATCTCAACTTAGTCCTCATATGTTGTTCAACAATCTCAACAACATCTATTCATTTGCACTGCATCAATCGAAAGAAACACCTACACTTTTACTCAAACTCGCGGATATCATGCGGTATATGCTCTACGAAACACAAGAAGAGCAAGTACTATTAACTAAGGAACTAACCTACGTTGACAACTATTTCGAATTTCAACAGCTACAACTTGAGAATCGAGGTGAACTTAGATATGAAAAGATCGGCGACCCTACAAATAAATTCATCTCGCCAATGATGCTCATTTGCTTTATCGAGAATTGTTTTAAACATGCTGCCGCGAGTACCATCGATGAGCTAAAAATTATCATACAAATTGAGATCACTGAGGATTCTATAAATCTGTTTACGGAAAATTCTTATACCAAAAAAGAGGGCGAAGACGAGGAAGAAGCATTGCAGGAAAGTGGTATAGGGCTAGCTAATATTAAACGACGATTAGAATTACTCTATCCAAAAAGGCATACGTTGATCATAAAGGAATTGACAAATTTGTATATCGTTAATTTGACGATAGAACTTGAACAAACATGAAGTGCATAATCATAGAAGACCAGTTGCCTGCACAACGAGTCGTTCAAAAATACCTGGCAAACTTGTCTTCATTTCATCTGGCAGGCACATTCCAAAATGCCATTGATGCCATCGACTTTCTAAGCGAAAATGATGTTGATCTTATCTTCCTTGATATCAACCTTCCTCAAATTTCAGGTGTCAACTTTTTGAGAAACTTATCGAACCCTCCGCAAGTAATCATAACCAGTGCTTATCCCCAGTATGCATTAGAGGGATTCGAATTGAACGTAGTTGATTACCTCCTTAAACCTTTTTCTATTGAGCGTTTTCTAAAGGCTATTTCCAAAATCAAAATAAGCATACATGATCAGGATACAATATTCATAAAAAGTGACAAGGAATTCTTTCAGGTGGCTATGAATGATATCCTCTACATCAAAGGAGATGATGACTTTACAAGAGTGTATACAAAAGACAAATTGTACATAGATAAAAGAACAATGAAAACCTGGATTGAGGAGCTTTCGGATTCTTTTTTGCGCATTCACAAATCATACATAATCAATAGAAAAAAGATCACAAAAATATCTGGTCAACGCGTCTTTCTGGATGACATCCAAATCCCTATTGGGCGGTCCTATAAAGAAAGTGTAATGAAAATCATCAATTGATTAAAGAATTCCTCGTTTCAAGAGACTCATGAATCCCACACCTTTTAATGAGACTCTCCTACTCCACGCTCTTGACGACTTTTTCCTTGTTGGAAAACGACCGTAGCAATAGCCTTCGCAAGATTTGCAGCCCTAAATTTGAACAAAACGGGAAATAGTGCTAGTTCATAAGTCTTAATAGAAACTACTCTTAAAGATATGCCAGATCCAGATGATCCATGTTTCACTCGTGAATGCCGAGAGCTAAAGAAAAAATTTATTCTTGCCAAGATGGCTGCTCAAGACGCTGCTGCTGAAAGTCAAGACGCATGCAGTACTAGAAATAAATTGATTGCTGCGCTAGGGGTAGCTTTAGGATTAATAATATATGGGATTAGATCTCTGAAAGAGTGCGTCTCATTGTTTGGAGATAAAAATCAGCTTTGTAAGATTTTGTTTGGAGCAATTGGGCTCTTAATACTTATTGCTTTATTAATTGGGGCTTCTATAGGATTAGCCCAGTACGTCATTCAAAAAAAGAAGAAGGTTTGTAATCAAAAAATCAATGTTTATAGACAAGCAGGTCAAGACTTGGTTAATGGTTGTGGTAGTTTGTGTGGAGCTACTTATGATTTAATAAAATGTTGTTTCTTTTAAAAAATCTAAATGAGCTAGTTGCCCAAGTCAATGCAGAAAGCCTTTGTGAAACTTTTCACGATTTCTTAAGTTCTGAACTTTTCAGTTAGAAAATTGATTCATTAAACGACAGTTTATGAGAAATCTTACTCAAATTGAAGGGACTGATGTACTCTCAAGCTGATTGACAAGGCGAAAAGAACTCAATTGGTAACTCGAACCTTCAAAAATCAAATCACAGCTCCTTTTTCTCTTTGTCACACGTCCGTTTTTTATAACGACATGTCCTTATAACCAAAACCACCTGTCGTTTTAGTCAAAATCACACGTTGTTTTTAGGTGAAAATCTTCAATTTTTGATAGGCAAAAAAAACCTCGGCTCAATTTTGTGCCAAGGTTTTGAAATTGAAGTTTGCTTATGCAACAGGTTCTTCCTCTGCAACCCCATTACTTACTTTCTTGTAAGTAACCGTACTTAAACGACTCTGGAGTAATGCACTTGGACGAAAGTTGACTTTGAACCTCCGGATGGAGTTTTGGTCTACTTCACCTGCCGTTTCCTCTGCCAGACTATGTATGGAAGGTGAAAACATACCGAGCTGACCCATATCAATGGAGCTGCCTTTTGAAAGGTGTCGTGTGCACATTTGCAGGAATGATTCCAACACGGCAAATACATCTGCAGTATTCAAGGTGTTCGATTCGGAAATTTCCTCAACCAACGTCCGAAGATCTACTTTCTCGTTCCGAACAATGGAGGCATAGAATTTTGTGTCTCCGCCACCAGGTACTCCTGGCTGGCCTTTTTCAACGCTTTTGAATTTAATCATAACATTTTGTTTTAGTTAAAAAATTTATTAAACCCAAAGAGTGTGGCAACGAGGTGGTGATGAACAGCGAGTGGTAGATTTCTTAGCGGGACTCAAGGTTAAACCAAGACGAAAGTAATTTCCAAGTGATGCTTCATTTTTCTGTGAAAAATACCCTAAAGTGGGTAGTGGAAAAGGTCGAATCGTCAACCAGCACTGATCTGTAGTCGTGCCAATAACCAAAAAAGAGTGGAGAATCTAGTCAATCAGGTAAGGGACGTAAATGGAAATCGGGACTTCGCGAAATCATACCGGAGCAGGGTAGCACGTTCAGGTTCTCATTGAAATACTCAAGAAATACATGCGATTCAGATGCAAATCTCCTGCTCTGAACCATGTGCCGTAAGTATTAACTACCTAGCTATGAGTAATTTCACTGAAATACGTACATTCACTCAATGAGAAAACCTGTTCGCTACGCGATGTACTTTATCATTGGTTTCCTAATTTATCAGATTATCGATTCTGGGGAGACCACAGTGACACATCAAGATGCAAGAAATTGGTTGATTGGTGCAATTGTTTTGGTCTTTGGCCTTCTTCTAATTGTAAGGGTAATCAAGCAGCGCTACGATAAGTAAATAAACACAGCGACCTCTTCTCTTAGAAGTCAAGCGGGATGCCAAGCCCAACGCTAAACTTCGAAATTTTAACACGCGACTCAAAGCTGTCTTGCTCACTTCCCGGCAGGCCCTGAGGCTCCCAATCTTGTCGGTTCTTTGCGTACTCCAGAAAGAAGACGTTTTTTACTCCCGCCGTAAACTCAAACCTCATTCCAATTTCCAAAAACTGGCTAGCCCCGAGTGGATATGCTTCATCTCCATTTTTGAACGGCTTGTACTCTGGGTTCATGTATTTGGTAATCCCATACTTAATTAATGGTTGCAATTCAATAAAGTCAGCAACCCGAAACCGGTAAAGTCCAAAAAGGCCTAGATGCAATTTGTTTGGGCCGTGATAATCTTGATTGATCGCAGTATTAGGTATACCGTCCTCAATGTGGTAAGACGCGTAGTGATTGTGATTTTGAAAGGAAAGGCTGGTCCCTACGATGAAATGTTTCATGTAGTAGGACAGCGCTGTACTTAAACTTTTTTCAGAAACATTAACATAGTAGCCGTCCAAAGTATTGGTTGAAGAACCCCCATAGCTGTAGGTCAAATCACCGCTACCCACACCCGCCTGGAATGTTATAGCCAGGTTTCGTTCAATTCGTTCCTTTGGCTTTTTGACAGTCACAGTCACTTTGGGCAATCCAAGCCAAAAGAGCTGCTCACCTTCCTTCGGAGTTAAAATAATCTCAACTGGCTCAGCTCCTCTTCGAACGCGCAGTGATTTTTTGTCATTGGTAAAATCCCTATCCTGATCATAATCAATAAAAAAAGTCACATCATTATAATTGTAATTGCCTGCTAACCAGATAACCATCTTAGGGGCCTTGGGATCGCCGTATAACCCTATCAAAACTGTGGTATGATCAAATGCGGAAAGGTCCGGTGGTGTCACTATCACGGATTCAGGAACAGTGTATTTGGTATAGGTATTGATTGTTCGTAAGTCAAGTGTGGTTGTCTTGTACTTCAAATGAAAGAACTCAATGGTTTCTTGACTTTTTGCTGAAGGAGCGTTTACCCGAAATTCTTCGGACATTAAAGCACCACCAGCTGCAGGGCCATTAAAGCTAGACGTTCCAAGCTGATCTTGTCCAAATGAAGAGAAGAGGAGCATGGCTAAGGTAACCGTGAGAGAGAATCTACATTTTAAATGAGTCACGATAGCAGATGTTAGGTTGCGAATATATAATTCTACTATGACAAGACAATCACACCGTGCAATTCCCCCTTAAGTTTGATGGTCTTTTTCAAGCGCTCTGACATTCTGTCACCTTTTGCCGTTTGGCACATCCCTTGATAAACGAAAGGGAGCGAAGAATTAATTAGAAAATCAATAGATCAAATAGAAATGGGTAAAATCATAGGTATCGATTTAGGAACTACAAACTCATGTGTGGCCGTAATGGAGGGTAATGAGCCAGTAGTAATCCAGAATAGTGAAGGAAGGAGAACTACTCCTTCGATTGTGGCTTTTCTCGATGGTGGAAAAGGAGAAAGGAAAGTGGGAGATCCAGCTAAGCGGCAGGCGATCACCAACCCACAAAATACAATCAGCTCCGTGAAGAGATTCATGGGAAAGAAATTTTCGGAAGTGAAGGCGGAAATGAGAAATATCTCATACGAAGTTGAGGCTGGAAGCAATGACACGGTACGAGTAAAAATTGGAGACAGAACGTACACACCACAGGAATTGTCAGCGATGATCCTTCAGAAAATGAAGGCCACAGCAGAGGATTTCCTTGGAACGGAGGTAAAGGAAGCCGTGGTTACAGTGCCTGCGTACTTTAATGATGCGGAAAGACAAGCGACTAAAGAAGCTGGTCAAATTGCTGGCCTGGAAGTAAAGAGAATTATCAATGAGCCTACTGCAGCAGCACTGGCTTATGGGTTAGATAAGAAAAATGCGGATATGAAGATCGCAGTGTATGACCTTGGCGGTGGTACATTCGATATTTCAATCTTGGAATTGGGAGAAGGAGTATTCGAAGTAAAGTCAACCAATGGTGATGTACACCTTGGAGGCGACGACTTTGATGGCGTTATCATTGATTGGCTCGCAGATGAGTTCAAGGCCGATGAAGGGATAGATCTCCGAAAAGACCCAATGGCTTTGCAACGTTTGAAAGAAGCTGCCGAGAAAGCCAAAATCGAATTGTCGAGTTCGGCTAATGCGGAAATCAACCTGCCGTACATCATGCCAGTGGATGGAGTGCCTAAGCACTTGGTAAGATCACTGAGCAGGGCAAAATTTGAGCAATTGGCTGAGTCATTGGTTAAGAGATCAATGAAGCCTGTGGCCACGGCCCTTAAAGATGCCGGACTTTCTACCAGCGATATTGATGAAGTAATCTTGGTTGGAGGTTCTACACGAATTCCTAAAATCCAGGAAGAAGTAGAGAAATTTTTCGGAAAAAAACCATCGAAAGGTGTAAACCCTGATGAGGTGGTGGCGATTGGAGCCGCAATTCAAGGTGGTGTCCTAACTGGAGAAGTTAAAGATGTTTTGCTTCTGGACGTGACTCCGCTTTCGTTAGGTATTGAGACGCTCGGGGGTGTATTTACCAAATTGATTGAGTCGAATACAACCATTCCAACCAAGAAATCTGAAACATTCTCAACCGCTGCTGACAATCAGCCATCCGTTGAAATACATGTTTTGCAGGGCGAACGACCTATGGCAAATGGCAATAAGTCTTTGGGTAAGTTTCACCTGGATGGAATTCCGCCAGCACCAAGGGGAGTACCTCAGGTTGAAGTAATATTTGACATTGATGCGAATGGTATCTTGAATGTGTCAGCCAAGGATCAGGGAACTGGTAAAGAGCAAAAGATTCGAATCGAAGCTTCGTCTGGTTTGACGGATGAGGAAATAGAAAAAATGAAGCAGGAGGCTGAGGCCAACGCTGAGGCGGATAAGGAAGTGAAAGAAAAAGTGGAGAAAGTCAATCAGGCCGATTCATTGATATTCCAAACAGAAAAGCAGATGAGTGAGTTTGGAGAGAAACTTTCTGATGAAAATAAATCCGCAATCGAAGGGGCATTGACAAAGTTGAAAGAAGCACATGGGAAACAAGATCTTGCAGAAATCGACACTGCTATGGAAGCACTGAATAATGCATGGCAAGCAGCTTCTCAAGAGATCTACGCGGCTCAGCAAGAAGCAGGCGGTGGAGCACCAGGAGCTGATGGCGCGGCTGGTGAAGAACCTGCTGCAGGCGGAGATGATGTTTCTGATGTAGAATTTGAAGAGGTAGAGGAAGACAAGAAATAATCTTCCTTCCCGACAAAAATCGGATACTCTTTATAGACAATTTAAACCCCTCAATAGAGGGGTTTTTTTGTTTCTCTCAGTTTTTGAGAAGATGAGGAGATTGATCAATATTAAAAAATTTCAAGAAGTGGAAATTCCAATCGATGAGATCATCTTTTTGGTTCCCTTGTAGACTGAGTGTAGAAGTTAGAAAACGTATTGCCAGTGCTGATGAGTACTACATTTACTAGACCGAGCAGATGAAACACCGCACACTGAAGAGGTAAGTAATTTGTGGTTAATTAGCTGGTAACTCATACCCTCTCTTCGCTTACCTTGGAAGGATCAACCCTCTTTCTCTTGTTCTCAATTTTCGAGACAAGAGGAGAGGGTTTGTTTTTATGTCTTGTTGCACATCGGTACTGAGGACAAATTATCCAGAACGTTCCTATTTAAAAGGGATGTTGTAGACTGACAGTATACGAGCGTTTCCAAATTTCTACGGAGCAAGAGAGGATTTTTGCACTACACCAAAAATGCTTAATCATATGCCAAAATATGCAATGCTTTTATTGCTGTGCATTGGAGTCACATGTTCCACTGCCCAAATTAAACACACAGTTTCTGTTTCTGTCAATCAAGGGTTGGACTGTCCAGTCGTTTCTGGATTAAGTGAGTTCGATCATATCAAGGTCTACCCCAATCCTGTTCGTACTTCCTCATTTACTATCGAAACGGATTTTGAAACTGGTGGAGTTGAGCTACGAGATCTTAGAGGTACTTTAATGCTGTCAGATGAGATCGTCAATGGCAAAGTAGAAATTGATGTGAATCAAATCTACAGTGGAATTTACTTCATCACCATTTCTGACAAGTCCAATGTTTACAAGGTAAAAATTCAAATCAAATGAGGGGCTTAACCAGATTTTTTACCCTATCGTTTGTTCTATTCGGTGCAAATGCCATGGCACAACAGACGCTTGTAGTAGGAGTGCTGGATACACTCGAACTAAACGCAGACGGGTATCGTGGTTCAATTCAGTGGCAATTCTCTACAGATGGATTCAGTTGGAAAGATGTAGACAACGCTACAACAAGTCGTTATTCGGCAGTAGTAGACGAGCTCCCTGGATACTTCAGAGCTAAAATTGATGAAGAAGGATGTGAAGTTTCTCACTACTCTGAAATAATTACGTTGATCAATGAGACAGACGTTGAGCTTTGGTCAGAACCCACTACTTGGAGAGGGGCAAAACCAGAGGCAGGAGAGGAGGTGACCATTGAAGTTGGGAAGTACGTTGTTTTGGATGAAAACCCACCACCACTTGGTGGACTCACAATCAAAGGCACACTTCAATTTGATGAACAAGATCTTGAACTTGTAAGCGAATCAATTTCGGTGGAAGGTCTTTTAAGGATAGGGTCGGACTACAATCCGTTCACTCAGAAGGCAGTTATCACACTAACAGGAACCAATACGAATGACGAAGCAAATACGCGTGGTATCACTGTTCTCAATGGAGGAGTTTTAGAACTGCACGGAGCTACTTCAGAAGTACTTTGGACAAAAATAGATCAGCATGGTACTATTGGTGCTACTGCTGTTAGTCTCGAAAACACTGTCGATTGGAAAACGGGAGATGAAATCGTCCTTGCGCCCACGGACTATTATCGAGCTGGGACAAGCAACGAATCTGTTACTCAGAAAGTAGTGGTGACATCTATAGAGGATAACATACTAAACTTTGATGAAGGCTTACATGCTTTCCGATGGGGATTGCTACAATATGCTACGTCAGATGGTATGAGCTTGTCTTCGTCCAACCTATTAGATCCGCCAGTGGCTGATACCGATAGCACTACCACTCCGCTAGTTTTGGATGAACGAGCAGAAATTGGTAATCTCACGAGAAACATTGTTATTCAAGCTCCTGACGATGATTTATGGAACAATGTGGGTTTTGGTGCACACACCATGATCATGAATGGCGGTGTAGCTCACGTGGATGGAGTAGAATTCAGAAGAGGTGGACAAAGAGGAAAGTTGAGAAGATATCCGATCCATTGGCATATGCTGAGCTACCAGGGTACGCAGACTTTGCAGGATGCCAACGGGCAGTATATTAGAAATAGTTCGATCAATTCTTCTAGAAATAGAGGCATTGTGATTCATGGCACCAATGGGATTTTGATTCAAAATAATGTGATCTACGATATTCAAGGGCACGGAATTTTCACAGAAGATGCAGTTGAGCGACGAAATGTTTTTGATGGAAACCTTGTACTCATGGTGCGAAATCCACCATTTGGAACAGCGCTTAAGCAGCATGAGACCGGGGCACATGGATCCTCATCTTTTTGGATTAGCAACCCGGATAACACTGTGACCAACAATACTGCTGCAGATAGCGAAAGTTTTGGTTTTTGGCTAGCATTCCCTGAGCAGCCATGGGGGGAGAGCATCAACGTGCTTCATTCCGATGGATTACTTCTTAGACCCAACAGGATTCAATTTGGGACTTTCAGTGGAAACGTCGCTCATTCAGTGCGTCAGCGAGGAATTATGCTAGACGACGTGGAAATGGATAACCAAGGCAATACTTCTGGGGCACAATACTTCTCCACGTCAAATGGGAGAGAACCTTCCTGGCCATTTGAGACCTTACGACGTTTCGAGTTATCACGCACGACCGTTTACAAATGCGGACACAATGGTTTCTGGGACCGCTCGACTTGGCCGGATACACGAGCGTTCGTATCGGCGGATAACTGCGGACGTTTTTTTGCGGGAGCAGGTGCGGATGGTGTTATTGAAAGATCGCTTCTGGTCGGTACAAGCCTCAATCATGCTATGAATGGAACTGGAAGAGAAGAATTGGGACTTGCAGATTTTTATGAGGACAACCCTGGCTTTGTACCGTCCGCATTTGCCACCTATCATCATACATTCAGCATGAGAGACAATGTTATCATTGAATTTCCTCTCGTTGAAGATGAAAGAAGTGGCGTATTTGACACAGGAGACCTATACATTCGGGCGGTGGAGAAGGGCCAGATTAGAAATACAAACAACCTCTTAGTCAATGCGCATCCTGGTCATAAAAAGGAAGCTCCGTTCAATTATTTCACGCTGGCCAGTGCGGTTTGGGATCCATATGGAATTTGGGGTCCTGCAGAAAATTTTGTCGTTTATGACGACCCCTTTTTAACCTACGGGAAAGAGGTAACAGCAATCGAGCCAGGAGCGGGATCTGGAGGTGTGAGTGTTTCAGGTCCATTCTATGGATTCGAAGGATTTGTCCTTCACGGTGTTGGAGACGTGCTTCCCCAGAATCAGTCATATCTGGATCTGTGGGGTATACATGTGAGGAGGTTGGATGATGAATTGAATGAGGTAGCTACCTGGTCCGTGGCGCAGGCAACGAATGACCTCACTTTGAACCATATGCGCGATTTCGCCACAACCCCTGACGCCATCTATGAATTGACATTTCCTACCTCAGATCCAGCGACAAACTTCCATGTAAATGTGGACAATATGCTCACAGGTGATGACACGCAGATACTGGGAGTCGAATTCGATGGATCGATTGCTGCTATAGAGGTCTTTACCACAGTTTTCGGATCTTTTGATTACTACCAAGAGGTAGGCTCTCTTCAGGAAGTCAGAGATTCAGAAGGCGCAACCTATTGGCAAGATGTTGTCGGCGACAGAGTCTGGGTGAAAATAAGAGGAGGCGTTTGGCAGTTTTGGACGGAAAATCCAGAAGAGGGAGCTCCAAATTTTGAGGACCTTACGTACGAAACGTTTCAGTTGGTCATAAGGCCTGAGTGAAGTGCCACTGAGGGTTACAATGTCTAAAAAGATTGAGAGGACCTGAGTGAAAGATGATTAGCTGTGGTCTTCACTTTCAGGATCAAAAGGAAGAATTGGTTTTTTCTCCAGTCGATCGGAAATCGCTTTGTAGAGATCTTTTGGATTGAATGGCTTGGTGACCAAACCATCTAATCCGGTTGTTTCTAGCTTTTCAGATTTTTCATACATGGCTGATGCAGTAAGTGCCAGTATTGGTAGTTTGAATCCCTTCTTCCTCAGAATTCTTGTTGCTTCATAGCCATCCATCTCTGGCATTTGAAGGTCCATTAAGACAATGTCGTAGATATTGTGTTCCACTTTTTCAATTGCAATGATTCCATTTTCAGCTAGGTCTACAATCATATTCCATTTTTCAAGTAGACGCTTTGCAATTAGAACGTTCATGTGGTTATCCTCAACTAGCAATACCTTGTACCCTGACAAATCAAGCGCTTCTGCTTCTTGAAATTTCTCAAGTACTTTGTTTCCGATTTTTAGTGAAAGAGTGAAGTAGAAAACAGCACCTTGCCCTTTTTCGCTTTTTAGATGGATTTCAGAACCCATCATTTCTACAAGTTGTTTTGTAATGGATAGCCCAAGTCCAGTGCCTCCATATTTTCGGGTGATTGATGTATTTGCCTGCTGGAAAGATTTGAAGATTCGATCCTTGAGATCGCTGCTAACTCCTATCCCTGTATCCTTGATTTCGAACAATACTTTCACGTTTTTGTCAACGCGATCTTGTAGAGAGATAGTCAGCGTTACGTTGCCCTTTTCAGTGAATTTGACTGCATTACCAATCAGATTGGTCAGGATCTGATTGACTCTGGCCTTATCCAGTTTTACAACTTCGGGAAGCTTTTCGTCATATTCCAGGTGTAGATCAATTCCCTTTTGACTGGCAATTGGTTTGAAGACATTGAAAATGTCCTCGCTATAGCGTTTAAGTTGGGTATTTGATTCATCAAACTCCAGCTTTCCTGCATCAATTTTGCTGTAGTCCAAGACGTTGTTTATCAGGGTAAGCAAGTATTCAGAAGCATTTTTCAGATTGTTCAATTCTTGCACCTGCTCCTTTCTTGGGTTTTCATCCAACAGATGATAAGTCGTGCCAATTACGGTGTTGAGTGGTGTTCGGATCTCGTGACTCATGATGGATAAAAAGTCAGATCTTACCTTCATAGCACTTTCCGCTTCTTCTTTTGCCTGACGCCAAGATGAAGTGAAGTGCTTTGATAAAATCAAGGATTGGAACAAAAAGAAAACAAGCTGTCCAAGCATGGAGACCCATAGAATTTCTTCCAGAACATTCAGATAGGCCAGGGATTTCATGAAAAATACGACAATGATTCCAATCGTACTATAAATGGAAAAAGCAGCCCCAGCTCTACCCCTAATCAAGGCTTTTACAAAAACTGAACTGATGAAGATCATTGCAAGCAGCAAAACGATGAGAAATGGGTCGTTTAATTGCGTGAATATGTAGACTGGAAACAAGGTCATCAATGCCCACAGTAAGGACAGGAACACAAATATCTTAATCAGAATTTTTGGTACATCCTCAGGAAATAGGTGTTTTAGGTACAGTCCGAAAAAGAATACAGTTAAATAGAATGTGGAATATTCGATGGTCATCCCAAGCCGATACGGCATATCAATCAAATCATGAAGAACATAATTGCCCCAGCCAATGATTCGGTATGCGTAGACCAAACAGAAGAGAGCGAAATAAAATGCCATTTTCTTTTGTCTACCGTAGAAGTACATACCCAGAAAAATGAATGCACCCATCACTAGGCACCCAGCCATAAATACATCGTACACATCATTGACAAACTTTAAATCCATCAAATGGCTGAGAGTTCCTATCTGAATTGGAGCTCCAATTCCACCCTTACTGTGCACAAAATTCGAAATGTGAATAATTACATTAAGTGTGTCTGACTGAATATGCCCTAAAGAAACCAATCTAAACTGCCGACCAGGTTTTTCCGATTCCTTATTAGTCCCTGGCGATCCCATGCTAGCTAGAAGCTGGCCATTTACAAATAGATTGTAGGCACTGAAAAGATCAGGAACCTGCAGAGCAAGTGGCTCATCTGTATTCTTGTAAATGCTAAGTTGGTACGATCCAAAACCATAGGGAGATAGTCCGCTTTGCTCCCACCGATTTGGAACATCAATGAAGATGGACTCGCCCTTTTGCTCCCTTGAATTAGGTAATACAAATTTTGATGGATAGAACTTCCAGTTTCCGTTTAAAGAATAGGTGGAGTTAGTCGTAAAATCATGATTGGTAAGATCTAATTGACCGTCTTGGATTGACTGCCCGTGCAGTAGACCTGCTGAAAACAGGAAAAAGAGAAAGAAGATCTTCTGTGCGATGTTCAGAATAATTGAGTGCGTTAGTGTTGTGTACTAAGATATTCATTTGAATTGATTGAGGACTGTTTTTGCGATGATAAATCGCTTTGTGAATGGGCTACTTTGGCTTCCATAGCAAGCCAACTGTGCTGACATCTCGGAAGGCTGGAGTAGTAGACTATTTGTAAATGGGATAAAAGTTAAGAACGATGTTCTGCCATCTACATTTGATCGTATGAAAATGTATTCGTGGATTTCAAAGTGGATGATTCAACTTCTTAGATTTTTCGTCATTATGTTTTTGGCCGGGCTCATTTTTAGGTTCCTGCCGCGAGGGCGTAAACCCAGCAGCGGACTGTAATGGAATTTGGTCAACCGGTAATCTTGCTTGTGTGGCAGTAGTTGACAATGGTGTTGGAATTGAAATGAGTAGGATTGAATCTTTGTTTGAAGTAACAGGCACCAAGTCAACAAAAGGGACTAATAATGAGCCAGGTTCAGGCCTTGGACTGGTTCTATGTCATGAATTTATTGCGAAAAATGACGGACACATTTGGGTAAAAAATAACAAGGTAGGGGACCACTTTTACCTTCACACTTCCGTTACTGCAAGCCAGCTGAAAATGGAGAATCGTTGAACTTCAAATTTTCTGTTTCTGCAGTAGGTACTTCATGTAGATTTGCAAACATGAAACTTACGATCAAAACACTCTATGGATTTGAAGATCTTCTTACCGCTGAAATAAGGGAGCTTGGTGGCAATAAGATTGAAAAAATAACACGGGGTGTTAAATGTGAGGGAACTCCAGAGTTTCTGTATCGGGCAAACCTCAGATTGAGAACTGCTTTAAAAATTTTGGTACCGATCTATTCATTCACAGCTAAGACAGAGAAGGAATTGTACGACAGAATGATGGAGTTTGATTGGTCAAATTTTCTGGATGTAGACCAAACGTTCGCGATTGATAATGTCGTTTTTTCCGAGTTGTTTAAGCACTCTAAGTTTGTAGCCCTGAAGGCAAAGGATGCCATGGTTGATCAGTTTCGTAATAAATACAGGAGAAGACCATCTGTTGACACAGAAAGTCCAGATGTACTTTTCAACCTCCACTGTGCGAATGATTCCTTTACCGTTTCAATGGATAGCTCTGGAGCCCCACTTAATCAAAGAGGGTATCGAGAAGACGGACACCGAGCGCCGATGAATGAAGTTCTAGCTGCGGGGATGATCAAACTGGCTGGCTGGGACAACAGCAAACCACTGGTAGATCCTATGTGCGGGAGCGGGACCATTCTTGTTGAGGCTGCTATGATTGCGATGAATATGGCCCCCAACATCAAACGAAAAGATTTTGGATTTAAAACATGGCCTGAATTTAGTCCGGTTCTTTGGAACAATGTGAAAATTGACGAGCAAGCTAAAATGCGGAAACCCACGATTGACTTTACTGGTCTGGATATTGATTCTGAGGCAGTTGGCATGGCTAGAAAGTCGTTAAGCAAAATTGGTTTACGGAGAGAGGTAAAAGTCAGAGAAATGGACTTTAGAGAATTCAAACCACTGGCGGAGGAAGGGATGATCATTACCAACCCCCCGTATGGAGAACGAATTGGTGAAGATGATATCAATGCATTTTACGTCTCTATGGGAGATGCTCTTAAGCAGAATTTTTCAGGTTATGATGCATGGATCATTAGTTCCAATAAGGCTGCCATGAAGAAAATTGGATTAAACTATAATACGAAGCACACGCTATACAATGGACCCCTCGAATGTGACTACTGCCACTATGAGTTGTACGATGGCAGCAAGTAATGACAGGTTGTCAATCCAGTTAGAGGAACTTTCAGTCTCTACAACGTCATGCTGAGTTTATTCTGCATCTGCGTTTGCTTGAGCTGGGGAGAAACTGACGAAAAAGCTAGAAACTTAACCTAACCAGTTTTCCATTTCCAACTTCACTACCAACTATTACAATGAAGTTCGAATACTCTTTTTCATCAAATTGGGTGAAGGTCTCATTCCCCAACAAATGATTTGCAAGTGCAGGTATCGTATTGGAATGACCAGTGATAACTACTGTGCCACCAGTATGCTCCTCATACAGTTTAGTGAGCCAATCAGCTCCAGCTCTGGGCTCGTACTCATTCGTTTCTAATCCCTTCTGCTCTGCAAGAGGTTGAAGAGTCTCCTTTGTTCTTTTATATGGAGTAGAATACAGTGCGGAAATATCCTGATTCTGTAGCAGGGTCGCCACATTCATTGCTCGCACTTTTCCATCCTCATTGAGTGGTGGATTTCTTGTGCCATCGTCAGCTTTTTCTGCGTGACGAACTAAAATAAAAGTAGTTTGATCTTGCGCGAGAACAAGTGTAGTAATCGCTAGTGCGACAAGGAGTAAAATGGATTTTTTCATGGAATTAAAGTTACGCTAAAAAATGAATGTCATTCCCGGTAGCAATCCTAGGAATGACATTCAAAATGAAAAAGTTGGATTACTTAGGATTAAGAATAGCATCGATACGTTTCTGAACATCCTGCAAGTGAAACCTCGAGGTTGTGTCAGATTGTCTTCCAATGCTCGACCTAACGTCCCTTTCTAATCGTGAAAGTGTTGCCATTGCGATGGATGGAATATCTGAATTAGCAAACTTCTCATCTTTCTGGTTTATTAGCTCACCAAGTCTGTCAATATGTTCTTTTTGAAGATTTCTCCGGTAGGTATCAATTTTGCCTCCGTCGTAAAGTTCTCCCCAAATACCTTGGCGCATCTCAGTAAATAGTGAAGTCAATGTGTAGGCATCGTTTCCATTTAATGCCTCATTTTCCACCAATCTCATGAGCATCTCCTCGTTTGTCAACCTATTCAGAATTGTGACCTGAATACCCCTGATTCTTGCGACTAGCCCATCTTGTTGGATTCTTGCCAGAATCTCTGAATCGATGAGCCACGACGGTGTGGAAAATAGCTGCTCATTGAGGAATGCAACAGCTCGCTGTTGCTTGTCTTTTGAAGCATGCATGTATACTGCGCCATCCTGATCTGCGGTTTTGTAGTTCTCATAGACTCCACCAACGTTTGAGACGACGTGCCCATTATATCTATTGAATTGATTTATGACATTTTGATAAAGCTCTTCCAGTTCATCATAATTCTCACCTTCAACTGAAGACCATTCCAGGAGCTTAGCGAGAATTCGTTTTAAATTGCGAATACCGAGTTCACTGGCGATCATGGAGTCATCTCCTATATCTTCAGTTTGTGCTGATGGATCAATTGGTGGAAATCTCCCACGAGCAAATCTGTACAGTGGATTCTCGACTTTTTCTTTTATCCATGAATTAAGTATGTCTTCTTCGTCATCGGGACCATTTACATTTGCGATTGGCTTATAGCCATATTGAATAATCCAATCGTCATACTCACCAATTCTTGGGAAGAAATTACTAACACCATCTTCAGGCTGGGCCACATAGTTGAACCGAGCGTAGTCCATAATAGATGGAGCTACTCCATGTGTATCTGTGAACGCTTTGTCTCGGAGCTGCGCAACCGTATAGGCTGGAGATGAACCCATGTTATGAGGGAGACCAATGGTGTGCCCCACTTCATGAGCTGCCACAAATCGTATGAGCTCGCCCATCAGCTCATCATCAAATTTGAGCTTTTGAGCCTCTGGGTTAATTGCGGCAGTTTGGATGAAGTACCAGTTTCTCAAAAGGTTCATGACATTGTGGTACCATAGAATGTCACTTTCCAATATCTCGCCAGTTCTAGGGTCTTGAACGTGTGGGCCTTGTGCATTCTGAATATCTGTTGCGATATATCGAATTACAGAATATCGTACATCTTCAGGACTCCATTCTGGATCTTCTTCTTTGGTAGGGGCATCCTTAGCAATAATCGCATTTTTCAACCCAGCTTTTTCAAACGCACTTTGCCAGTCTTCTACACCTTGCTTGATATATTTCCTCCACTTTATCGGAGTGGCGGGATCAATGTAGTAGGTGATTGGTTTTATTGGCTCCACTACTTCACCACGGTTATATGCATCCCAGTCACTTGGCTCCAATCTCCATCTTCGAATGAAACTTCGGGTTGCTGCCTTTTGCTCGTCAGCACTGTAGTCTAGCTGCCTTAACGCATAGAAACCTATTCTTTCGTCATAGTATCTGGGAGTCATTGGGTCTTCAGGTAGTAAGATCATCGATTGATTCATTTCGATAGAAAGAGTACCTGTAAGTTGGTTATCGGGAAGTTCGTCTCCTTTGTAGGTCAATATGTGTCTTACCTCCACATTTTGAGGAAACGATTTTATTGACATAATTAGAGATCTTGATTTGTCGATTCCTTTGATTTTGAATCCTTTTCTTTCTGCATCTCGAAGTGCCCCGATCATTGGGATATCATCACTGAAGAAGCTGTTAACCTTGATTACAAATGCAGATGAATCATCTTTCATTGTTTCAAGATCAAAGGTCTGTACTATCGGCTCAAAGTTGTTATTCTTGACCGAGATGTAAATAGGTTCATCTTCGTCAGCTACATTGTTAAAAGAGACAGAGCGCATCAAAATTTTGCTGCCTTTTTTCTGGAATCTAATGACTTGCTGCGGCCTGGATTTCATGCCAGCGCCACCAAAGTTCAATCCCTTTACATGTCCTGATATTCTAGAAACAATTAATATTTCTTTCTCTAAAAGGTTTGACGGAATTTCAAAAAAATAATCATCTCCAACGAGATGTGAAGTGATAAGCCCTTCGTCTGTTACTGCTTCCGTGGTGATTACCTCATCGTACCCTTTTAAAGCACCCTTCTTCTTTGGCTCCTCAGCCGTTTGAGCATCCTTGTCTTTTTTCTTTTTCTTTTGGGCATCAACATCGATGAAAATACCTAAGATGAAAATGGCTGACAGAATTAATGGTAAAGTCCTTCTCATGATTTTTTGAGTTAGTTAAATGTCCGCCAACTTAGAAAAATGAATTTGAATAGATACCTGAATTTATTTGAGCGGTATATGAAAAACCTCTATCCTAGTTAAAAGATAGAGGTTTGACTTGTGAATGTTATTTGGTCTTGAAGGACTTAATTGAATCCCCTTCGTTCTAAGATTGCGTCGAACTCTGGTTCGCGCCCTCTGAAATTCACGTACATCTCCATTGCTTCTCTCGTTCCTCCTTTTGATAAAATATGCTCACGATAGGCATTGGCCGTTTCTTTGTCAAACAGTCCTTTTTCCTTGAATGCACCAAAGGCATCAGCATCCATCACTTCAGAATTTAGGTAGCTATAGTATCCAGAGGAATAGCCAACAGGACTAGAGAATGCGTGTCGAAAGTATCCTGTACGATACCTTGGCACAATCGCGTCGATCAATCCGATTTTGTCCATGGCAGCTTTTTCAAATGCTTGAACATCTCCCGTAATCGGTTCGGTGATGGTATGGTAACTCATGTCTAGGTAAGAGGCAGCCATGTATTCTACAGTAGAAAAACCCTGGTTGAATTTCCCGGCATTGTTAATTTTTTGTACCAGTTCATTTGGCATCACTTCACCAGTTTCGTAGTGAAAAGCGTATTGTGAAAGCATTTCTGGTTCGAACACCCAATTTTCCATTACCTGAGATGGGAATTCCACGAAATCTCTCGGAGTAGATGTTCCGGAAATGGAAGGATAAGTGCATTCTGAAAGAAGACCATGAATGGCGTGACCAAATTCATGAAACAATGTAGTTGCTTCGTCTTGAGAAAGAAGGGAAGGAGTATCTCCGGCTGGTTTAGTGAAATTACCCACGTTCGTGACAATCGGAATAATGTTGTTTCCATTCATATTGCTTTGATCACGAAACGTATTCATCCACGCCCCACCACGCTTGCTATCACGATAAAACCAATCAGATAAGTAGACGCCAATCAATGCTCCCTTTTCATTTTTGACTGTATATGTCCTAACATCTGGGTGATACTTGGGAATGTCTTTTTGTTCTTCGAAAGTCATACCAAATAGCTTGTTGGCCAGAATGAACGTGCCATTGATGACATTGTCTACTTTCAGATAAGGTCTAATTTCTTCCTCATCCAGATCATATTCTTTCATCTTAATTTTTTCAGCGTAGTACCACCAATCCCAAGGACCAATCTCAATGTCCTCGCCATCTTCTTTGGCCATTTTCGCCATCATGTCACGCTCCTCTTTTGCACGTTGCAGCGCTGCAGGCCAGACTTTGTCGAGGAGGTTGTAAACCTTGTCTGGAGAATCGAGCATACGTTCTCCTAGCACATAGTGTGACCATGTCTCGTAGCCAAGGAGGTTAGCTTTCTGGAGCCGTAGGTTGGCAAGTTCTCGAGCATTTTCCTTGTTGTCATATTCGTTGTCATTGTTTCCTTGGTTGATGTAGGCTTTTTTAAGCTTCATCCTCAAGTCTCGGTTTGAAGAATATGTGATGAAAGGAATCAAACTTGGCTTATGGGGAGTAAATAGGTATTTCTCAACATATCCTCGATTAGTAGCAGCCTCTGCTGCCGCATTTTTTAAGTTCTCTGAAAGCCCCGATAGCTCATTTTCATCTTCAACAAGGAGCTCAAACGTGTTGGTTTCTTCCAATACATTTTCTCCAAATTTTACTGCAAGGGATGACATCTTTTCGTTGAGCTCTCTCATTTTAGACTTGTCATTTTCATCCAGCCCAGCACCAGCTCGTACAAATCCCCGGTAGTAATTTCCAAGCAACTTTGATTGCTCCACGTTTAGATTAAGTGATTCCTCGTTGTCTTTGAGTTCTTTGACTCTTTGATAAAAGTTATCATTTAGGAAAATATTATCACCGTGTGCAGAAAGCAATGGACTTACTGCTCTCGATAGTCCTTTTATTGAATCATTCGTATGCGCCGACGAAAGGTTAAAAAAGACCTGTCGCACTTTTGATAATAGCTCACCGCTTTTCTCGAACGCCTCAATGGTGTTTTCAAAAGTGGGAGTCGCCGTGTTGTTAGCTATTGCTTCAACTTCTTCCATTTGCTGTGCCATTCCGTCTTCGAAGGCTTGCATGTAGTGTTCATCCTTGATTTGGTCGAATGGCGGAACACCATAGGGAGTATTGTATTCCTCATAAAATGGATTCCCGTTCGCCATTGTGTTTTCTTTTGAGTTGTTGCAGCTGAATAATAGAATGGTGGCTGTGAGTAAAAAAATATGCTTTTTCATCTGGTCAATATTTAATGGAACAGTAAAAGTAATTTTTTTCTGGCGTGAGGGAAGACTTATTTTATATCTGGTAATTTCCAGTGGAATCGGACCGCGACTACTCGGAAGGCAGCAATAAAAATGACGGTTATTAAAATATTCACCACTGGGTCAATCTGTAATCTCTGAAGGGAGACATACAAAATACCTCCGCAAAGGCAGGTAAGGGCATAAATCTCCTTGCGGAAAATCAGCGGGATTTCGTTGCAAATGATATCCCGGATTACTCCGCCAAAAACCGCCGAAACCATACCCATGATAATAGCGATAATAGGATTAACACCTAAAGACAGTGCTTTTTGCAGCCCAAGGACTGTAAATACGGCAATACCTATTGTATCGAAAATGAAGAATGTCCTGCGGAGTTTCCGTACGGTTTTTCCAAACAACATTGAAATTAAAATACCAGAACCGATCATAGTGAGATACACTAGATCGTTCATCCAACCGACTGGAGTACTGCCCAAAAGAACGTCTCGGACCGTGCCACCGCCTATTGCAGTTATGAACCCTACAGCAGCAATCCCGAAGAAATCCAATTTCTTATCTCTCGCCGTTAAGGCACCGCTAATGGCGAAAACCATTGTGCCAATGATATCTATATAGTAGAGAATAGTCACACAGCGAAAGTAGTGACAAATCCTATTTCTCTAAGAGCAGGAATCTAATAATTCAATTTCGACACTTTGTCATCTGGCGGGATAAGAAGCAGATCATAGCTGTTAAGTTCATATTTGTATTTGTCGTTGGTTTTCAATTCTCCCTTCAAGACTTTTTCTCTAAAGGGTCTCAGATCTAAAAGAGTCCATTGATCTTTCCTTCCCAGCTCGAGAAAAAGTGTCACTCCCTTCCATCCAGACTTTCCAATATTACTTTTTCCGTTTCGGTAAGAAATGAGTTGTCGTATACTCAAGAATCCAGTGTTATTTTCAGCACTTTTCTCGTGAAGGTATTTTCCAACATCATCTACTCCAAATGGAGACAGTCCATGAGTGAGATGTACTCCACCTAATTTTACTAAGACTTTTGGGAGCTCCTCCTTTTTTGCTGCACTTGTGTATTGAGTCTCAAAGTTCTTCTTCATATAATCAGCTCGTTGTTGATTGCTACCCCTTCCAGTACTTGATTTACAGTAGATGTCCCAGCTAACGTTGACGTCCTCAATTATTTTTTCTGCTTTTACGTTTCCTTGAAACTTATTGAAAAAGCTCTTCAACGTTTCGTTTTGCTGGTACCAGCAGTAGGTACTTTGACCAGAGATTTTATTTTTGAAGATTGTTTTTCTAAGAAGATTCTTGCATTCGAGATAGTTCTGCTTCAGGTCAGTATCTGGGTTAGTAGCCAATTCGTAAATTTTGTCAAGGAGCATTTCATACGAGGAAGCAAACTCTTGATCCAGTCCCCAAAAAGTATAGGTAAGTCGTGAGGCTTGCTCTACGAATAAAGCGTCTTCAACTTTGTCAACAAATATGATAGGAATTTTAGCATAACCTTTTTTACCATAAGCGTTGTTTAATTCCTTGATCTTCGCCGAGGTCTCAGTAGGATTTTTGGATAGCTTCTGCAGTATATCAGCTGAATTTGGTCCCAACTCCAAGGCTAAGTGATTGAAATCTTTTTCTTTCAGCAATGAAACGAGGCCTGTTGTGAAAAAACTAAGCTGTTGCGATTGATGAACTTCTGCGATCCCGACGAATTGATTTTCTCCTACTAAATCGGAGATGATGGTGCGTGCTTCGTCGGAGATTTGATGCTGAGACGCAAGCGAAAACCGAAAAGTATATGGTTCAAGATGTTCGGAGGTAAGCGTCTCCTGAGCCCATGCGGTTGATACAATTAGGATAATTAACCAGGTGAAGTAAATCGATTTCATTCTTTTTTTAGTTTTGATTTATACTAAGATCAAGTAATCTTTATACTGTAGCAATCCTGGCTGTTCGGCTAAATCAATATGAACAAATACGGGGAATAACTGAATCTAAATATGACTAATTACTATTAATGTCCTTTGGTGTCCCTCAAATTGCCATCCTGCTCGGTACTTTAAATGCGGCAATACTTCTTGTCTCACTGACGTTTCTTCCGCCCCGATTTAGAAAACCTGCCAGATACCTTGGGGGTTTTATTTTGGGATACACCTTGTACTTGTTCAACTGGATGATCTTTCCACAGATTGGATATCACTATGATGTTTCAATTCCATGGATTCCTTCACTGTATTTTCTTCCAGCATTTGCCTACTACTTCGCCAAGTCTATTCAGATAACGACAAAGAATGCAGAAACCAAGGAATGGTATTATCTCTTACCTGGAACCCTTGATTCTGTATTTCAAGCAGCAAAGTGGATTTATGTGAGGAAAACCATCGGAACGTACGTGTTCCCTTTGAATGATAAAACGGAGTTCTTTATATATGAAGGGATCGGACTAATTTTTAGCGCGTTTTGCATAAGTAAAATCTACAAAATGATAAGAAATCTCTCCTACAAGCAGGGAGTGACCTATGTTTTTTATCGCCATGCATTCTATTTTCTGATATTCGTTTTTGCTAGATGGATAATCATGTACTCCATAGACCTTTTTAGGCCAGAATGGTTAACATTCACTATACAGTTTAGCTTTTGGCTAATGGACCTGTGTTTCTTTCTTTTTCTTGGGTACAAAAGTTTAATCACTCCAAATATGTATAGCACCAGATTGCTTTCGATCGATCAACTGAAACCTGCTTTACAAGATGAGTCGACAAAATTGATTTCTCTATTAAGGGATCAGGAACTTTACCTTAACCCGAATCTTAGTCGCAGGGACTTATCTGAGAAAATGCAGATATCCGAGATCAAGGTTTCGGGAATCTTGAATGATCAACTGAATACCACATTCTACGGCGTGATAAATGAACTTAGGGTTGAAAAGGCAAAACGTCTCTTACGTAAGGGTCTATCTAAACAACTTACGTTGGAGGGGATTGCAAAAGAATCTGGATTTAAATCCCGTACTACTTTTTATAAATTTTTCAAGAGGAACACGGGGATGACTCCTAGTGAGTTTCTCCAGACGTATGAGGCTCAAAGGGCTGATCCGACTTGCAAACCAGCCTAACAAAAAATCAAAATGCCTTGATCACTATATCCATCATGTAGTGAACAATGCCCAACCAAATGATGTCTCTAGATCTATAAGCAGTGTACAGAATAAACGTAGTAAGACTGCCCGTAAGGAAAAAAAATGTGATGATGTGACTCCATGGATCTCCTTCGGCCAGTGATCCGGGCACATGCGAAAAGGCGAAGAGAATGGCAGGAATAATAATTGCCCATTTTGTTCCAATGGCCCACTTCAATCGCACAAACAAGAAGGCCAATGAGATATTTTCGAGGAAAATGGCTGGAAAGTAGGAAAGTGACTTTAATTGGATTGCAGCAGCTAGCAAAGAGGGGAGTCGACTAAGCTCTCCTCTAAGCAAAAGAAAAATAACAATCCCAACGATGGAGCCTAAGGCACCAAATGCCAATTTCAGATGAATTTTTTCCAAGGAAATGAAGACAGTGGACAGTTTTTGCTTGCGCATCAAAAGAACAATTGCGATTGGAGAAAAAATGATAAGGTTGTTTAGAATCCATGTTAGGCTATTGATGATCGAACCGTCGCTACTTGGAACTAGATACCCAGCAGAGTAAAGCTGCCCAATTCCCAATATTCCAGCGGCGGCAATTAATGATAGCGAAAAATCTAGCCAAGGGTTATCGGATTTCTTAATGGATTCAAGTGGCCACCAATTGGTCCTTGAATTCATATAAAACCAAAGGCCACAAATTGCTCCATAGGCAATTGTTAATGGCACAATGAAGAATGCATTTGATTGCATGATCTCTTCCATGATTAGTTGCTTTTAAGGTTTGACTTTTGAAATTCACCGTATGTTGTAACTGTGCAGCCGAGTGATTCAAGGTAAAATTTGATGTGATGCACATGAGCTGCGCCGACTGTAACTAAGACTTTGCTTGCCCTGTTTTCCATCGCCGATTGATAAATCCGCTTAGCCATGATGCTATTTCTTTTGTGCCACGATTCCGTAACCGATTTTGCTTCTTCAGACTTCTTTAGCATGTCCGGCAGCTCATCAATAAGTGTAGAAAAGGATTTTTGAAAAGCTTCGCCATTTACAAAATCCATGAGATTCCCAGCTTCGTGTGCTTTTTTGTATCGCTTTTGAATTTTCAGGTACGACCGAATGGGCTTTAGTTTTAGTTTGAAAAGCAATTTCTTCATCACTTTATTGTTATTGGCAAGGAATGCCTTTTCTCCAAATCGGTAGTCAATGTTTTGGAATTGATCCACACCAAGTGTTCGTGCTGCAGGAAAAACGATGTTTCCATATTCTGTATTTTTCAGACTCCTATGAAACTTTGAAAAGGGTCCTGGCGCTTGATCACCAGTCCCCAGGGAATCCCATGCGTAGTAAGCGTTCCAAAAATCGTAGTTGGCAAAACGCTCCGCACCTAGCAATTGTGAAGGAGTTGCCGTTTGGTACGTTCCGACAGATAGATCAGCTTTTAGACTGTCTGCTCTTTTCATGTTACGAGGAAGAATTTCGGCAAGACTGAGTGTATCAAAGGTTGGAATTGCTTCGATGCAAATAATGTCAGGATCGTAGGAAACAATGTCTTTTTGCACTTTTTCAAAGTCTTGTCGTAAGAGGTACTCATCGCTGAAATGATGCACCGTCCCCACAATCAGTACATCGACTCGCTGCGCCTGGCACCAGCAAGAGATGATGAGTAAGCTTGAGTAAATAATCGTTTTCATGTGGATTGTTTTTCCCAAATCACACGATTTGATTGCAATGTATTTTTCGGCTTTGTCTGAAATCCAGTCTTCTTGCCCTGAAATCTGGTGTTTCAGACAGTCGATGATGCTTTGCAATTGACCGAAATGCCTAATTTCATGTTTGAAATCTGAGAGTTATTTATGTGGCTTGAGCTCGATTATAGATTATTAAAGGATTGGAAGGCAATCGTGATCACAACCATTGCGGTCGTTTTGATCTATAATTTCATAGTATACCTCCATCCTGAAAATATGGACTGGATGGGTAGCGCGGATTTTTCTCTCCTAAATGCACTTGGTTTCATTCTGGTTGATCAAATCCTCTTCGAGTTGATAACAGCATTCATAGTTTTTCGACTCATTCGACTCTATGCCATTCGACTTAGACTTTTTCGGTTAAGACTTTCTCCAAAAGAGTTAGGGCTTTACCAGCTAAAATTTTTACCTGTTTTACTTATTGCATTTTTCTTATTTGCACCCTTCACACTGACGGTGCGATTTCTGTATCACAACATTTACCAGCTCAATTGGGATCTCTACATGGATCAATATTTCTATAGTACCAAGCTGTACATAGTTTATATGTTGCCAGTTCTCCTTTTTGGATATGGAATCATCAATGCGAATCTCATTATGCTTTACAATCATCAACTTGGAGCGACTAAGATTGATCTGCGCAAAGCAAGAAAACCGAAGGTAAGGAATAGGCTTTGGGCGACGGATGACTGGGGAGAAATGTTTCTAGACGTTGATAAAATCTTTTGGATCGAGCGGCAAGAACGTAAGAGTTTTGCTAAAACGGGAACAGATAAGTATCGATTGAAGGAGAATATTACCGAATTGTCAGAAAAGCTTGATCCGAACAAATTTGTAAGGATCAACAGGGCAACTTTGGTGAATCTTGAGTTCGTGCAGAACTACTCGTTCTGGGAGAACGACAAATATGTATTGCGAATGAATGATGATGACAAATCGGAGTTTGTGATGTCGCGGGAGCGGTTACAAAAAATAAAGCACATGTTTCTAGAAACCAGCTAGCTGCTCTTTAGAAACTGTAGATTCCGTTGCAGTCCTGCAAATTTGGTTCGTTTTACAGCGGACTTTTTGAAGACACGCTGAAAAACCTCCAAAGTCATTTCTTCCCAGTCTTTTTTTGAAAAATTTTCCCAGCCTTGTGCTTGAAAAGAATCCTCCTTATGTGGCTTTGAAAAACGATTCCATGGGCAAACGTCCTGGCAGATGTCGCAGCCAAACGCCCAACCTTCCATGTTGTTTTTGAATTCGGTTGGGATTTCATCTTTAAGCTCGATCGTCAAGTATGAGATGCACCTGCTGCCATCCACCACGTATGGCTCAGGGATCGCATCAGTTGGGCAAGCATCTTGACAGGCGGTGCAGGTTCCACAATAGTCCTTCATAGGGCCATCATTCTCTAGTTCCAAATCTATGATGATCTCAGCGAGAAAGAAGAAACTTCCCATTTCCCGATTCAGTAAAAGAGAGTTTTTGCCAATCCAGCCTAAGCCACTTTTTGCAGCCCACGCTCTCTCGTGTACCGGTGCTGAGTCAACAAAGACTCGCCCATCAACCTCTCCAATCTTGTCCTGAATTGAATTCATGAATTCTTTCAATTTGTCTTTGATCACGAAATGGTAGTCTTGACCGTAGGCGTACTTGGCAATTTTTGGACTGTCGTCTGGGCTTTGGGTTTTCTTTGGATAGTAGTTATAAACGAGGGAGATAACTGACTTGGCACCGGGTACTAGCTTAGTAGGATCTAGTCTTTTCTCAAAGTGATTTTCGAGGTAACCCATTTTCCCCTGATATCCGCGATTTAGCCATTCTTCCAGACGTGGAGCTTCTTTCTCGAGATACTCGGCTTTTGCAATTCCACAGAAATTGAACCCAAGCTCCGATGCAGTGCTCTTAATAATTTGGGTGTTGGTCCTAACAATCTCCGAGTCCATCGAATGGTTTTGACAGTGAAGATAATTCACTTTACGTTTGGAACATCTTAATTAATTATTAGGATGTCGCTGGTGTGTGTGAAGATAATTACCGCTGATAGTAGGGACCCGAGTAGCCTGTCTGAGAAGACGGGCTTTTTTTATTTTACGGTTGTATTACAGTTCCCAGAACGATTGTGCCGCCTGCGATCTTGGCATTTACATGACCATGAGTATGTCCGTGATTGGGATCGCATTCATTTAGGAAGTCTTCCTCACTTTGGTGGATAAATAAAACCGTGTTCTCAATATCAGAATCTTCACCTTCGCCTAAGGTCCAAAGATCTGTTTGAATAGTGAAGCTGCCATTTCCATTCTCATCAATTTCAATATTTCCGACATCACCTGCAAAAGGCTTCGCCCAAACACTGCCCATGCTCTCTTCATTACAAAAGGCGGTGAGCACATTTTGATTCCAATGCCGTCCAGGGACTTCCAGTGAGCCCATGTGCAGATGCATGGCATGTGAAGAATTAGGTTCCATATTCGTAACTGAGATGACCATCGTGGTTATCCCATCTTGAAACTGAACGTTGACATTACCCATGAGCTCACCTTTCGTGTAGTTTTCTCCGTCATCTGAAGTCACAAAATTGATATCCGCAGTTGCAGGCGTGATTGGTCCAGGAGGAACAATCGTTTCATCGTCGCTGCTGCAACTAACTAAAAATGCGAGGAGTATTAGCGTTATATTTCTCATTGAGCGTGCAAAACGTAAATAAAAATAATGATGTTCATTTTTCGGTTGACATTCCTGTTAGAATGGGAATATTTTTGAGAAATGGTTAGTAATAAGACAATTTGAGTAATGATTTCCCTACCGTCTTCAAACGAGATGTATCAGGCATTATTGGCCAAAGATTCGCATTACGAAGGGATCTTCATCGTAGGCGTGAGAACTACTGGTATTTTTTGCAGGCCAACGTGTTCTGCCCGAAAACCAAAAAAGCAAAACGTTGAATTTTTCAATAACGTGAGCGAGGCTTTAAAAAATGGATATCGAGCATGCAAGATTTGCAGACCAACAAAAGCCTTTGGTGAAAATCCAGAATGGCTGGTTCCACTTCTGAAGGAGATCGAAAAACAGCCAGAGAGAAAATGGAAGGACTTTGAACTCAATGAGTTAGGTTACAGCCCTTCGAGAGTAAGACGATTTTTTAAGAAACAACATGGTATCACTTTTCAGGCATACCTGCGGATGAATCGA